>JABJQE010000023.1 GCA_018663565.1 Phycisphaerae bacterium | reverse complement strand
CAAGAAGGCAGCCCATTTGATCTTGCAAGTCAGATGCGATTGGTGATCGATTCTGAAATGCCCGAGCCGAATCATCCGCGGTACATCGACTCCTTGCTCAAACGCATCATCCAACTCGTGGCCCGGACTGGCGGCGATGCTCTGGTGTTGTGCACGAGTTTCCGGACAATCAATGCAATCGTCAACGCCGGCGAGTCAGAACTCGCTGATGTGGGTGGTGGTGTTCTTGTGCAAGGTCGCGATGGCCCTCCGGGGCGACTTGTCGAAAAGTTCCGCGATACAGATGGCGGCGTACTGATTGGCACTTCGAGTTTGTGGCAAGGTGTCGATGTGCCCGGCGCGGCGCTGCGAAATGTGATCATCACACGGCTCCCCTTTGACCCGCCCGACCGTCCAATTGTGGAGGCTCGCTGCGAGGCCGTGAAAGCGGCAGGGGGTTCACCATTTATGGACGAGAGTCTACCCCGCGCTGTGTGCCGTTTTCGCCAGGGCATCGGTCGCTTGATTCGCACCTCCCACGACTCCGGGTTGGTCGCCATTCTCGATTCACGGGTGGTTCGCAAGCCGTACGGTCGCGTCTTTACATCATCATTGCCAGAGGGCATTCGAGTGGAGGACCTCGCGGCGGAGTGAGGCGGAGATCGATCCTCTACGCGACAACCCCTCAGGCTCAAGCCGAGGGGTTGTCGTTGGAGAGGAGCCAATCGGCTCGGCCCACGAGGGCCGAACCGAAGAGGGAGCAGATCAGGGAGCAAGGACGCCGAGCAGGATGAGCAGGTCGTTGACATCAACGATGCCGTCCGATGTAAACGAGTCGCCTGTGGTGTACAGGGTTCCGGACGCGAGGTCATCAAAGGAGGGAAAGGATGCCAAGGCAGCAGCGGACAACATGAGGCTGCATCCGGTGGCGATGGCGGTGGTTTGGGTCTTGATCTGGTTCATTGTGTGCTCGCTTTGGTTGACCTCTCTCCGAGGGGCACTGGGTTCTCTTGCTGCCCCAAATAGGTATCCGCCCGCTCTGTATGTGACAGCGGGTCTCAATTTGCACAAAGAAATGAGTGCGGGCTAGTCTTTGGGCAGACCGTAGAAACCACGCCCTGTAGATGTCAATTGCCCTTCTGCAGCGAGCACTTTCCAGACGTCGTCCTCGAAGTCGCGGGGGGGCAAGATGGAGTCAAAGTCGGCCTTCTTACCCGATGTCATCGGGCCCACGCCGAGTTTGGACTCGTGGTCGAGCCGCATCAATTTCAATCGCCGGCGGAAGGCCTTCATGGCAGCCCGTTTGGTCTCGCTCGGGACCTCGGGCAATTCGATCTCGGGGGCAGTGCATGGTTCAGGGGTTGATTCCTCGCCCTTGAGCTGAGCAATGAGGTGCGTCAGGCCATTGAGATCACGTCCCATCACAACAGGCATGATTTCCTTCGGACTCACCCCGGCCTTGACGAGCTGTTTGTGCAATTGCCCCCAGAGCGGACCTTGGGTATCAGTTGATGCGAGTTCAGCAGCTATTCGTTCGACCTCCGCCACAGCAGCTTCAGGGGGTGCTGCGGGCGAATGCTTCGCGTGCCCGTGTTTCTTATGTGAACGTTTGCCTTTGCTCATAGCGGGCTTACGGTATCAGGCAGGCGTGACGTGTGCGGCCATGGACGCTCAGCATCGCAGGGCGTGGTTTTCCTCGGATCGAGCTTCGATTTTGAATCGAATGGGTCAGTCTGCAGGGATTCGTAAGGAGAGTACTCAAAGATGTTCAGCGTTCAATGTGGTGTTCTGCTTGCGATCTGCACTGTGGCCACAGCACATGCTCTCGAGCAGGTTGGCCTGCATCGCCATCTCAATCACACCTGCACGATCATTCATACCGCAGGTACTCGCAGCGCGATTGTGCCTGACACATGGCCATTGTTGGCGGCTTTGGCGACTGCAATGGATGCGACGAAGACATCGACAACGATGGACTCGTCGGTGTAGACGATCTGCTTGCTGCTATTGCTGCTTGGGGGCCGTGTTAGGAGATCATTCCATCGGGCTTCGCCCGGTGCAATGGTCAATATTCGGGCGTGTTGAATTGATACACTTCCCTGATACTTCAGGTCGGAGGAGTTGCAGGTATGCGTATCAGTTCGGTTGGCGTTCTAGGCATTCTTGCAGGGGTTGTTGCAGCCCAGACGCCGGATCATGAAGATAATCACGTCGACACAAAGACAGAGGTCGTGGACAAGGCCGCTGCCCATGGTCCGCACCCGATTGCGCCGCTTCGGAGAAAGCCGGCCCCGCATCAAGTAGGGGGTCCTGTGGAGATCGCCTCGCTCCACGCATTGATAGAGCCGGATCCATTTGGTCCAGTCGATGAGATGCTTACGGAACTTCGCAAGGAATGGCTCAGCCCAATTGCCTTGACGTTCAACCCGTCGGCCGGAGTGACATACCAACACGCTACCAAGGTCCGAGATGGGTATCCCCATGGTCGATCGTACCTCTGGTACGGATGGTCAGGTGATCTCACGTTGTGGGATGATGATCAAGGGCGGGGGCAGGTGGTGTACAACGCAGCAGGCAACACTGGTCTTGGAACAAGCACCGAACCCTATATGGGAGAAGCCGTTGGCAATCCTGATTACAGCAATAATATTCTCGTCGCGAATCGTATTGGCCTGTACATGCTGTACTGGCAGCAGGCGATGTTCGATCACAAAGTTCGGTTTCGTGTTGGCAAGTTCGAGGACCAGGTGTTCTTTGACAACAACACGATTGCCTATGACCCCGTCTCAGGCTTCCTCGCCGAAAACTTCGACGAACAAATCGTCATGCCATTTCCAAACTATGCCTTCGGCGTCAACCTTGAGTGGGATGTGGCTGATGATCTGATTCTTCGAGCAGGCACCCTCAATTCCAACAACCCAGGCAACAACAACGGGTTTCAAGGATTGTCATGGAACAATCTCTTTACGACAGCCGAAGCCGATCTCACCATTCGCGTCCCATTTGGCGGTCGGGATCGCGTCGGCCATTGGCGGCTCACTGGCTGGTGGAATTCAACCCCTGATCCGCTTGGCCCAGGTCAAGTCGAAGGCGGCGGCATTTGCGTCAATATGGATCAAGAGATCAGCGACGTGTCATCGATCTTTATGCGATTGGGATGGGGCGAGAATCAAGCCACGCGGTCAAACTTTGCAGTGTCGACTGGCATTGCCTTCAATCATCCATTTGGCCTGAAGGGTCACCACACTGGCATCGCCATTGAATACGCGAAGATCACGGCCTACGGCCGAGCTGAAGTCGGGTTGCCGACCACGCCAGGCGAGCAGTACATGGCAGAGTGGTACTGGCGAGTTGAAGTGAGCGAGTCCTTCAACATCGGGCCTGTCGTTCAGGTCGTCCGTGATGTTACGGCAGGAATCGACACAAGCATTATCTGGGGCGTGCGGTCAAGTTGGTCTTTCTGACGACTTCAGTAATGAGTAACACACGCTCGCTGCCCCTCACCACGTTTTTTCCCCTATCTACTTCAAGCACGATGTGGGAGGGAGGCGGTTTGACCTGCGTCAACGCCCGTTGATGCGAGGCAAATCAATTATGATGCGGGTCTTCAGGAAAGGCCCCAACCATGAATTTGTGTCGCCCGAGCGCATTGCTAATCGGCCTGACTTTGTTTGCAGGATGCGCCGCATCTACGCCAGTCACTCAACACGGCAGAATGCGTGAAGTGCTGCGAGAAGGTAATACGCAGCCTCGAATCTCGCTTGTTGAAGTTACGCAGCGGCCAGGTGCCATTGGGGTGGGGGCGCTCGCAGGGCTTGCCGGCGAGGTCACAGTAGTTGACGGCAACGTGTGGATCGCGCGATCTCGTGACGGTTCGGCCATTATCAGCGGCCCCGCTGTCGTATCCGGCGACAATGCAACACTCTTGACTGTGGCGCATGTCGATCGGTGGGTGGAAGTTCCATTGCCACAGGGGGGCGGCGGCGCGGAGTTGGCCAAGTCGATTGCAGCAGCAGCTCGCGGCCAAGGCATTGACACTTCAAAGCCATTCCCATTCGTTGTTGATGGCCAGCTGACAGAACTCGAAGCGCACGTCATTGCCGGCTCATGCCCAATCGCAAACCCCGAGGGTGATGCGCCATGGCGTTTCACGCTCGAAAAACCAACTGCTGGACTGCTCGTCGGCTTTTATGCCGAGGGGCAGGATGGTGTGATGACTCATCACGGCGACAAGACGCACACCCATGTTGTATTTGATCAAGACGGCCGCACTGTCACGGCCCATGCCGACCATGCAGCCGTTGCCCCAGGCGCAGTGGTTCGAGTTCCCGCCGGGTCATAACGGGTATGACACGTTACTGACCCCAACGAAACGTGCAAGGGATTCAACCTCACGTCGGAGCGATCGGCCTGCTGCGCGTACTGCGTTGGTGTTTGGTTCCCACCACACTCCTTGAACGTGTAGGCAATCTGCCTTTCGATCGGTCTTGAGATCTGCTCGGCCGATGACCTCGTCTCCTCGCAGGACGGGCAATACGTAGTAGCCGTACTTGCGTTTCGCCTTTGGTACAAAGGCTTCGAAGCGGTAGGTGAACCCAAAGAGTCGCTCGAGGCGATTTCGATCGCGAATGACGGGGTCAAATGGGCAGAGCAGCCGCACTGTGGTGGAGTCATTGAGCAGGGGAGCTGCGGTCGCTCTAGCAATGTCGTTTTCGATGGTGCTGCGAGCAAAGGACTGCGCGGGCTTTCCGGTGGTGGAGTGCCGCACTTGGACTGGAATGATGTGGCCGCGTTCTAGGGCCTGAGTGATCCACTCTCGCACTGTGCCAAGTGGGATCGCGCGAAAGTAGCCCGCAATTTCGCTCGCAGTGGCAATCCCGAGGCGGTTGATGGCTTCCTCGCACGCCCAGTCCACATGGCTTCGCTGGGAGGACTTGCGGGAGGTGCCGGGGTGAATCCTGCTACTGAGGTCGTAGACCTTTTGAAAACCTTCGCGGCGTGTCACAGAGATACGTCCGCTTCGCCAGAGGTATTCGAGCGCAGCCTTTGTTGGCTTCCAATTCCACCAGCCACCCTTGGAGTCATGATCATGTTCAAAGTCACGTGATCGCAGCGGCCCCTCGGCGCGAATGCGCCGCAGCACATGCCGAATGGCTCGGTCTGGGTCATCGCCCATTTGCTTGGACCACCAAGGATGCGTGCGGTCGCTTGTGGCGTAGCGGTCGAACCGATGTTTCCAGTGGTGTCGCCACTCAATTGGAATGGCACTGGCATCATGCGTCCAGTGTTCAAAGAGGGACCGCTTGGATTCGAGAAGGATCTTGAGGTGATGTGGGGTGTACGCCGGCAGTCGTGATCTGAGCGTGAGGTGGTGCGCTCGCTCTACCGCTGAGATGGAATCAAGTTGTACGAACCCAAGCTGCGTGATCATCCGCTCAAGTTGAGCAGGCCCACTGCGTCCAGTCGGCGAGAACCCCAGGCCCTGCTTGCAGAGCAGCAAGCGCCGTGTTTGTCTGGCAGTGATGTCCATATGCCAGAGGATACTCCTGGGGGGCAACTCCTACGGACGCGTGTCCCGCTTGTACCCCCCAAACCCAAACGGACTCGGGTCCCACGGACCGATGGTCGGCGCGGCGAGTCCCTCGGCCGGAATAGCATTCTCTTCGCCGAGTTGCCACAGCACCGCGTTGGCAAGCAGTCGACGGAGGTCATCGCTTGACCAATCTTGTGAAGCCCCCATCGTGGTGGCGAAGACACGCTGTGTGTTTCCGCTAGGCATGGCACGTTCGCGAATCCATGCAACAGGATGCATTGGGTTGTTTCTTGCGTCATCAACGGGCTGATCAGTGGGCGACATGCCGGTCAAGATGGCGCCGCGGAGAAGTACGGTTGCATCATCGGGCAGGCCGTTGATTGCGTACACATCGGTCGGTCCGAATACGTCATCAACACCGCGGAGCACTGGATGCGATTGGTGACTTGGTTCGATTACGCCTCGCGTTGCTTCACGTCCGTGACCGCCGTGATGAGCCACCCAGGTTTCGCCAAGGACCTCCTTGCCGAACCCGCCGCTTCGGTTCCATGACCAATCTGCATAGGCGGACTCTGAATCATCGGGGTATGCGAAGGCATGCGTCGACGTCCGAATGCCCGTTACAGGTTTGCCCGACGCAACATAGTTGGCGATGTGCTTCATGTCATCATCCCCGAGGTGCCTAAATCGTAGTTGCAAAATAAGCAGGTCCGCATCATCAATCAGGTGTAGCCCTGGAATGTGCGACGACTCATCGGGGTCAATGATGCCCGTGTCTGGGTTCTGGCTGAGAAGTACGATCGTTTCGAACCCATGAGATTGCAGCATGCGTCCGAGCATGGGCAGCGCTTCCTCAGATCGATACTCTTCATCGCCAGCGACGAGCACGATGCGTCGCCCGCGTCCAGGTGCGACGGATGAGTCACCGTGGTATGTGAGCCACTTCACTTCAGCAGGACGGACGCACCGAAAGCCGGTGTGGCTGAGCGCGCTGTCAGCTGTTGCTGACATCTTGGCGCTTGGTCGATATGACTCGCATGTTGTGACGTGGCACAAGTGAGATCCGCCTTTCTGAATTGGCATGCTGGAGTCATCTCGGTCTGCGGTCCACTCCCAGACGTTGCCCGCCATGTCGTAGAGGCCAAGCTCGCTTGGCGGATACTGCTTGACTGGTGCAACACCGGCAAAGCCATCTTCCAGGGTGTTGCCGTGTGGGAATGATCCCTGCCAGATATTTGCCATATGGATGCCATTTGGAGTGAGGTCCGTGCCCCACACATATGGTTCGCCATCGTGGCCATACCGGGCAGCCCGCTCCCACTGCGATTCGGTTGGGAGTTGCTTGCCTGCCCATGCTGCATAGGCGTTGGCGTCATCCCATGACACATGGACCACTGGCCAGGCAGCGCGGCCTTCGATAGAACTACTGGGCCCTTCGGGATGCTGCCAGTCTGCGCCTGGCACGAGGTGCCACCACTGCGTGAAGTGTCGTGGATCTGCTGCCCCGTTCGTGGGCGTAAACACAGCCGACGCGGGAGCCAGTTCGGCATCGGTCGGCCGCGGTGTGTCCGGGGGTACCTGAAGCTTCATGATGTCCCAGTCAACTGGTCGTTCTGATGTCGTGACGTAGCCTGTGGCATTAACGAATGCAGCGAACTGATCATTTGTGACCTCGGTTTCATCAATCCAGAAGCCCTCAAGCAACTCAGTGTGGGCCGGGCGTTCATTTTCCCGGGCCCGCGATAAGTCAGACCCTTTGATAAACGTGCCCGCTGGCACCCATCTCATGCCTATCGGGGGTGATGTCACATCCGCCGATACGCTCACCAATAGCACAGCAACTTCGATCACTGGCCGGCTGCCTCCGCCTCGGCTTGCGCTGCGAGTGCTTTGATTTCAGGCGAGGGTGGTGCGAACCAACTTCGAATTTCACTCTTCATGTAGTTCAGCGCCATATGAGCGGTGACGGCAGGCGGAATCATGAGCGCGTCTGGATCAACTCGGCAGTCTACGACGACTGGTCCGTCATGGGCGAGTGCCTCCTTGACTGCCGGCATCAACTCGTCATAGTCGTTGACAGAAATGCCTTTGCAGTGGCATGCTTCAGCGAGTTTGGCATAATCTGGATTGAGGAACTCAGTGCCTGCTGCGGGATTGCCGTCGTGACTTGCTTCTTCAAACTCAATGAACTTGTAGCACCCGTTATTGAGGATGAAGCATTTGATCGGTCGTTGATACATCGCTGCGGTGACGAGGTCTTGGATCGACATTTGGAAGCCGCCATCGCCGCCGATCATGATGACCTGGCGGTCTGGGGCGGCGAAGGATGCCCCGATGGCCTGGGGCATACCGCCGCCGAGGGTTGCGAGATTGGCGCTCCAGATGAACCGCTGAGGTGGTGTCATGCGAACCACATTATTGAACCAAATAGTCGTCGATCCTGAGTCGCCACAAATGATGGCGTCGTCATCCATTTCTTGGCCAATCGCGGCCATCAGGGCAGCTGGGTGGACCGGTTT
>JABJQE010000237.1 GCA_018663565.1 Phycisphaerae bacterium | reverse complement strand
GTCTAGGCTTCCAGGGTTTACACCAAACGGCCTCGTCTCACCCGGAAATGCCAGCGAAATTAGCGACGGCGCTGCCTCGCTTGTCGTGGCCGATCGGGCGCGGGCCGAGGAACTTGGACTTCCGACCCGCTTCGAGATCGTGAGCTACGGCATCGCCGGTGTGGAGCCGCGTGTCATGGGCCGAGGTCCGGTGCCGGCCATTCAGCGAGCATTGGAACAGGCAGGACTCTCCATGGACGACATCGGTCTGTGGGAAATCAACGAGGCCTTTGCCGCGCAGGCCGTCGGTGTGCAGAAGGAACTCAAACTCGAAAGTGAGAAACTCAACGTCAACGGTGGCGCGGTCGCCATCGGGCACCCACTGGCCGCGACGGGGGGGCGGCTGCTCGTGGACCTCATGTATGAAATGGAGCGACGGGGCGAGACGCTCGGTTGTGCCTCGGCTTGCATCGGCGGCGGCCAAGGCCTCGCAGTCATCATCAAAGACACCAAACGGAACTAAGTCATGAAACAATCATTCAGTTACGGCGACAAGACAATTGATCCTGCAGTCAAGCGGGTCAATGCCATCAAACGTGTGGCAGTGATCGGTGCAGGCACCATGGGGCAAGGCATCGTCATCGATTTGCTGATCAAGACCGAAGCAGAGGTCGTGGTGCTCGACATCAACGATGCTTCGCTCGATCGAGCCAAGACCGTCATCTCCGGACGTTGGAAGGGCGATGTTCAAGGCTTTCGTATGCGACCCGAAGATGCGCAGTCGATGGAGGCGAGGACGGTCTACACGACCGACTACGCCCAACTCACCGGATGCAACATCATCTGGGAGGCGGCGACGGAATCGGTCGATGTCAAGTCGAAGATCTTCTCGATCATCGAAGAGACGATTGTACCTGATGCGATTGACGCCATCTTCTCGAATACCTCCTCGCACACGACCGAGGAACTTGCGGTTCTGTTCACTTCCGAGGTATTCCGAAGCAAGTTGCTGACCGTACATGGCTACTTCCCATTTGAAGCAAACCGATTGATTGACGTAATGAAGGGCAAGTACGCCTCCCGGGAGACATTCGACTTCGGCGTCGTGTTTGCCGACCAGATTCTCGAGAAGACCGTCATCGCCATGCCGCGCGACCACCACGGCTATATCACCGATCCAATCTTCCAGGGCATGGGCGCTATCGTGTCGTGGGATGTGCAGAGCGGTGACGACATCGTTATCCGGGGCGGCGTCTGGGATCTCTTCACCGCCAATCCCTTTACGGTGCTGGATCAGACCGGTCACATGCCCTACACCGAGTCGTCGCGTCACCTCGGTGCGGCGCTGCCTGAGCATGATCGGCTGCGGAGCCTCTATGACCGTGACGGCAAGGCTATTCCGGACTGGATTGCGGAACTGGAGTCTCGCGGCTGCGGCGGCGTGAATTCGCCCGAGGGCAGCGGTTTCTATAAATGGAGCGAGGGCAAACGGCCGAAGCCCGCGCAGGTATTTGACCCCAAGAGCGGTGACTATGTCGATATTTGCGGGATCTCCCGCGATGAATACTGGTCATGGTATGAGGCCGCGGAGCGGGATCGCCGCGCGGGCAAGATCAAGAGCGCCGATTCACTCGTTCACGTTGCCAACGCGGATGATCTCGGCGGGCGGTGCTTCAGGCGCTACGTGCTACCCATCGCTCTCTACATGCTCGATCTCATTCAGGACGGTTACGCCACGCCCGGACAGATCAACATCTGTACACGGGCGGGCCTTCGATTCAAGGTCGGCCTCATCGAGATGATCGACGCGCTGATCGCGGAGTTCACCATCGATGGTCTCTTGCAACTCGTTCGCCGCGCCGCGGATGAAAATGCCGATGACCCCTACGCAGCCGAGATGCTCGATACTGACGGCTTGATCGGTCCCCGCAAGGGGAAGCCCTGTCTCCTGCACGAGATGAAGAAGCGGGGCATCGACCAACTGCTCGGATACGGAACGGCCTACTGCACGCCTGTTTCCGAACTCGACCTCAAGAGCGGGAAATATGCGGCGTGTTATCCAGACATGAAGTTCGTCGAACCGAACCCGAAGGATCGCGTCGCGAGCATCATCTTCAATTCTCCGATGCGAGGCAATGTCTTCAATCGCGCGGCGGTCGATCAACTCGGGCACGCATATCGACGGGCGATCGATTTGCATCGACAAGGCAAATGCGGCGCGGTCGTATTCAGTGCCGCAGGCACCGGCATGCGGATGCTCGGAGCCGATGCGCGTGAATTCAACCGAGGCTGGTTCGAGCGGGACCGCGGGTACGCCCCATTGACCGAAACCGAAGCGGCGGCGTCGAGCAAGAATGCCGTTGGATTGTTCAGGCTCATTCAAACCAGCCCACTTGCGACCATTGCGGTGTTCGGCGAGAAGTGGGGCGGCGGGGCCGAGTTCACCTATTTCTCCGATCTGCGGTTCGATGTGCGCCAGTACGGCTACGTCTACGACACCCTGGAGCGGGTTTCGAAATGGCAGCAGAAGAACACCTACAACCAGCCCGAACTCGACTACGCCATCCTGCCCGGATTCGGCGGGGCGGGCGAGTTGCAGCGGCTGGGCATGGGTGATTCGATCATTTTCGAGCTCTTCGACTGCGGGATGACAGCTGACCGGGCCTACCAGACCGGGCTGAGCAACGGCATCTTCGACGAGGAGGTCGATGCGCTTCGCCGCGGCTATGAGCAGGCGCGACAGATGGCCAAAGACGCCCCATATTCGCGGGCACTCTTTAAGAAAGAGTTGCAGCGAGGCATCGATGACGAAGCCCTTGCGCATGAGACCGGCGAAACCTTCAATCCGGACAAGAATCCGTTTATTCGATCGGGTCTGGTGAAGTTGCTCGACCGCGGAGCACGGCCGCCCAAGATGGATTACTCCTGCATCGGAACCGAACTTCCGGGGTGGAACTATCCAGATGACAGTACGCAGTGCAGCTGCGGGGAGTCGTGCTCATGAGTGTGTTTAATGAATGGCGAGGTCAGCCTCTTGAGGAGATCATGTACCACTGTCGGGAACTCGTGGAGGACACGACCTTCCCCACCATCAAGCGATGGCGTGAACAGGGTGGCAAGGTTCTCGGGCACTTTCAGGTGTACTTTCCAGAGGAACTTGCCCACGCGGCCGGCATGATGCCCGTGAAGATGTGCGGCACGATGCTTGAGCCGAACAACGCCGACTCTCACTTCGGTTCTTACCTCTGCTCGATCATCAAGACATCGCTGGAAGCAGCTCTGGCGGGCGGGATCGAACTGGACATTTTCGTATCGCACCCGATTTGCGATGCAGCTCGAAACCTCGCGGCCATCTTTGGACGTAACTTCGACTACCCGTGCCAGATCCTCTATCTGCCGCAGAATCCAAACTCATCCGATTCCGTGAACTGGCTTGCCGATGAGTACGGACGGATGCGCCGCCTCATTGAGAAAGTGGTTGGTCACGAAGTAACAGACACCGCTATCGCCGCATCCATCGAGGTCTTCAACGAGAACCGCAGCCTCATGCGGGAACTTTACGACCTCAAGCGAGAGACACCGTGGCTTGTGACGGCGGATGAGGCTTACGTACTGGTCGCCATCGCCGGGATGATCCCGCGCGAGGAGCACAACGAACTGCTCGCGGCGGTGCTACCGATGCTCCGGGATCGGGAGACTCGTCAAGAAGACCGTATTCGCGTCGTATTCGAGGGCGCCTTCTGTGAACAGCCGCCGCTTGATCTTATTCGAATGCTCGGCCGCACCTGCTACGTGGTCGACGATGACTTCCTGATCGGCATGCGGTACATCCTTGAGGATGTGCCAGTGACCAGCAATCCGTTGTTGTCCTTGTCCGAGTCATACATCGAGCGATCAAGTTACAGCCCGGTGCAGCACGACAATCGCAAGCCCAAGGAGGAGATGCTGCTACAGCGCATCAAGAAGTCTCGGGCGGATGCTGCCATCGTGGCTGCCGCCAAGATGTGCGAGCCCGGTCTTGAAGAGCAGGTCGCCTATATCTACATGCTCGATGAGGAGAACATCCCGTACTTCGTCAGCGAGTTCGAAGAGAACATGAGTTCCTTCGATCAACTGGAACTTCAGATCGAGACATTCCTGGAGAACATTCTCTTTGCCTGATGGTAGGAGCAGAAATCACATGACTATTGAAGCAGCAACCAAGAATGAAATTGTCGGACGTGGCAATCGTGATGGCGCCCAGTTGTTCCGGGACTGGTTTGCGGAACTCGGCCAGACAGCGGAAAAAGGTGAGCAGTCCGCCTACGTCTTCGTCATGGGAAGCATGAACGAGATTCTTAAGACCTTCGACTTGCCGGTCGTCTTCCCTGAGATCAACTCGCTTCAGACGGCCGTTCGCCGCGTCGCAGGCGACTTCCTGAGTGAGGCCGAGGACTACGGTTACTCGCCAGACATCTGTGGCTACGTGAAGGCCGATGTGAGCGTGCAACTCCGTGGTGGCGAGCATCCGATGGGCCGAATACCAAAGCCGACCATCGCCGTGCTGACAAATGCCTGCAACACCTATGTGAAGTGGGCCGAGATTTGGGAGCGGATGCATGGATGCCCGATGTTCACCCTAGATGTTCCAGGAACCCGGGAGGCAGGCACCCAGACATGGCCCGGAGATCAGGACTTCGAGAATGACCGTCGTTATGTACAGAAGCAAACCAAGGAACTCATCGCCCTGTGCGAGCAGGTCACTGGCAAGAAGTTCGACATCGACAAGTTCCGCGAGATCCTCGGCCATGCCAACTCCATGAGTGTGGGATGGAAGCGGGTCATCGAGGCGAACAAAGCTACGCCTGCTCCGTTCAATGCGCTCACCGATGGCACCATCTTCCTCGGCGTCGCCAACGGATTCCGAGGCACCAAGGAGGGTGCTGACTATTTCAACGACCTCGTCGAGGAAATGGAATATAAGGCGGCGAATGGGATCGGCGCCTTGGCCGAAGAAATCTATCGGCTTGTTTTCATCGGCGTGCCGTGTTATCCGATCTTCAGAAGATTCAACGAACTGTTCAGTGAGTGGGGTGGATCGTTCATCAACTCGACCTACCTCTGGTTCGCCTCAGGTGGAAGCAACCTCGGCTTCGAGTACGACCTCGACAAGCCGCTTGAGAGTTTCGCTGAGGGCACGCTCATCAGCGTTCGCGATGCGATGGACAGCATGTTCCACCAGTCCCAGATGCTGGTCGACATGGTTGATGACTACTCTGTGGATGGAATCGTCTATCACCCGATCAAGAGTTGCCGCACGGTTTCCACCGGCTTGGCGGACAGCCGCAGCTACTTTGCCTCGAAGAAGGATATCCCGAGCCTCTTCGTCGAATCCGACATGATGGATTCGCGGGAGATCTCGGAAGCGCAGATGAAGAACCGGATCGACGCGTTCTTCGAGGGTCTGGCATCACGCAAACAGCAGGCCGCGATCGCCGGCAAGGAGGACTGATTCATGGCATATGCAGCAGGAGTCGATGTTGGGTCGACACAAACCAAGGCAGCCATCGTCAACGAAGATCGAGAACTTGTCGGAACTGCGCTGATTGACACTGGTTCGAACGTCATTGCGGCTGCCGAGAATGTCTTCGAGAAGGCACTCATGGGATCCGGCATTTCCAACGAAGAAGTTGAATACGTGATCGGAACGGGCTACGGCCGGTACCGCGTGACCTTCGGCAATGATCAGGTGACCGAGATCAGTTGTCACGGACGCGGAGCCGTACACATGTTCCCGAACACCCGAACAGTCGTCGATATGGGTGGCCAGGACACCAAGGCCATCAAGGTTGGGGAGACGGGGGAGATCGAGGATTTCTGCATGAACGACAAGTGCGCTGCGGGCACAGGCCGTTTCCTCGGCGCCGCTGCGACTGCATTGGAGTTGACACTCGATGATCTCGGGCCGACTGCCTTGCGATACACCAAGCCGGTCAAGATCAGTACGACCTGTACCGTCTTCGCCGAGTCCGAAGTCCTGTCATGGCTCGGAAAGGGCAAGAAGGTCGAAGACATCCTATGGGGTGTGCACGAATCGATCGCGACACGATCCGCCGGCCTCATGCGGCGAGTCGGTATTCAAGATGAGATCACCTTCACCGGTGGCGTGACGCGGAACACCGCCATGGTGCAGGCGCTCGAGGAGCGACTCGGCAAGAAACTGAATATCAGCGACGACTCACATTACATGGGCGCGCTCGGCGCGGCCCTGTTCGCCATGGATCGCATCATGGCATCCCGGCAGCCACACGCCGTTGCGGAGACAGCACAATGACCATAACCCTCGGAATCGATATCGGGTCGACCTATACCAAGGCGATTGCCGTGAATGAGCAGGGTGAGATCCTCGCAACCGATGCGCGGCATACCGGATTCAAACTCGACAAGGTATCAACCGCCGCGTGGGAGGCCTGCATCGAAAGAGCCGGCCTCACGATCGATGACATCGACTACACCGTCTCAACGGGCATCGGTCGGCACCGCTGTGTGGTCAAGGACATTCACGTGACCGATTTGACGGCCAGCGCTCGTGGTGCGATCCGGTTGTTCCCGGGCACACGAACAATCCTCGATGTCGGCGGTCAGACGATGAAGGCGATCCGTGTCGAGGAGGATGGCAGAGTCAAGTCCTTCCGTCTCAACGACAAGTGCGCCGCTGGCACCGGGGCATTTCTCGAGAAGACGGCCCGCTACATGGGATTCGAAACCAAAGAGATCGGTCCGCTACTGAGTACCGCCAAGGATCCTGCAGAGATCTCCGGCGTGTGCGCCGTGTTCGCCGAGTCCGAGGTTATCAACCAGTTGTCGCTGGGCACTCCTCCTGCTGACATCATGCAGGGCGCCATCGAGTCGCTGGTTGTGCGGTGCGTGCAGCTCATGAAACGGGTTAAGGCCGAGCCCGAATACACCCTTGTCGGTGGCATCATGCACTTCAGTACCGTACCTGGTGAGGTGACGCGACAACTTGAGCACGAAGTGAACGTTCCGGAAGGCGAGATGTGCATGTTTACGACGGCACTCGGCGCAGCCATCCTCGGACACCGTCGTCTCGAAAAACTTGCCGAAGAGCAGGCGACTGTTTCGGCTGGCTGATGGGAGTCGATCTGACCATTGGCGGCTGCGGGGAAGGTGACGGAGATTCCTTCTCTGTCAAGGACGACCCCGCGCTCATTGCCGAGGGCTGGCAACGTCGCCAACTGGCCGATCCAAGCCGCGCCAAGGAAGCAGTCGAGTTGTACGAGTCTCTCGGCTTCGAAGTACTCGCCAAGAAACTCGAAGATTCTGACTTTGGCGAGGATTGCAAGACCTGCGCGGTTGCCGGATGCCAAGGCTACGTGATGATCTACACGAGAAGGGAATAGCCGAGAGACTGAGGAGGCGTCAGAATGCAGCGTGTCCAGTCAACTCCCGTCCGACTACCAACTCATGCACCGTCTCGGTTCCTTCATAGGTGATCACACTCTCAAGGTTGAGCATGTGCCGGATCGGACAGAACTCAACGCTGATGCCGCTGGCGCCGAGCATGTCCCTCGCATCGCGGGCGATATCGAGGGCGAGTCTGGTGTTGTTCCACTTGGCCATCGAAACCTGGCTGTGGTGCATCGTTCCCGCATCCTTCATTCGACCGAGTTGTAGGGCGAGCAGTTGCCCGGTCGTGATACGACGGGCCATGTCGGCCAGACGAAGTTGGATCGTCTGTGTGTGCGAGAGGGGCCGGCCGAAGAGTTCACGCACCTTGGCGTACTCGAGCACTTCCTTGAAACAGGCCTGAGCGGCGCCGAGCACACCCCAGGCAATGCCGTAGCGGGCCTGCGTCAGGCAGCTCAACGGTCCGCGGAGCCCTCGGATCTCAGGGAACATGTTGGAGGCCGGTACACGCACATCGTCGAAGAACAATTCGCTCGTGATCGATGCCCGCAATGAAAACTTATGCTCGATGTCACGGGTGCTGTAGCCCTTCATTTCCTTCTCGACGAGGAACCCACGGATGCCCTCGTCGGTCGTCGCCCACACAATCGCAACATCAGCGATCGTTCCGTTGGTAATCCACATTTTGGAGCCATTGAGAATCCAGTCGTCTCCGTCTCGCTTGGCCGTCGTCGTCATCGCGCCAGGGTCGGATCCACCACCAGCCTCGGTCAGTCCGAAACAGCCGATCGCCTCGCCCCGCGCCATCGCGGGCAACCACCGCTGCTTCTGCTCCTCGCTGCCATAGGTGTAGATCGGATACATGCAGAGGCTCCCCTGCACGGAGACGAAACTGCGAATACCAGCATCGCCGCGTTCGAGTTCCTGGCTGATCAGGCCGTAGCAGACATGGCTTAGACCCCCGCAGCCGTAGCCGTTAATATTGCAGCCAAGCAGGCCCATTTCGACGATTTCCGGGACGAGTTCCTTCGGAAAGCGTCCTTCTTCGAATGCATCGGCAACCACTGGAATGACACGGTCATCGACGAAGCGGGCGACGGCGTCCTGAACGGCCTGCTCATCTTCATCGAGCAGACCGCGAATGCAGTAGAAGTCCATGGCATCAGGTGCTTCGACGGGAGGTGCAGTGGTCATTAGGGGATTGCCTCGTGTGTGGGGTCTTCACCAAATGGGAGCTGTGTGTCATAATACAGCCCTCTGCCGTGGCAGTAGGCTTTCTCAGTCGCGTTATTGCAGGAGTACTTCGAACGTGAACGGCCCATTTGCTGATGTCTTGTCGCGGGCGGTCGCCATGCGAGCCCAAGGTGGTCCCATGCGAGCCTGCCTTGTGGTGGGGGCCCGCGGATCGACTCCGCAACCGGCCGGCGCGATGATGCTCGTCGACCAAACCGGAGCCACCTTCGGCACGATCGGCGGTGGGTGCGTCGAGGCCGAATTGACCCGGCGGGCCACGGCCATGCTGCTCTCCGATACGACCGGCGTGCACGACTTCATACTTGATCATGATTATGGATGGGACGATGGTTTGATTTGCGGCGGTACGCTCCATGTGGCGATCGGAACGCTGCCCGAGGCAGACGAACTCGTCGCTATCGAGCAGGGCGTCCGCGATCGTATCGAAACACGGCTTCCGATCTTCGTGCAGACCGAAGGTGGCCATGCGCACTATGACCTGCACATTCCGCCGCGCCCCCGCCTGCTCATTGCCGGTGGCGGCCATATCGGGCAGGCGGTGGCTCGGCACGGATTGCGGCTCGACTTCGAGACCGTCCTGTATGACGATCGGGCTGACCTGCTGGAGAGATACGCGCCTGATGGATGTCATACGGTGTCCGGCGAGATGGCCGAGTCGCTCGCAGATGCCGTGATCGATACTGAAACCTACTGCGTCATCGTCACGCGCGGTCATCGCCACGATGCGCAGGCACTCGCCGGCGTCATCGATCGCGGCGCTCGATACGTCGGCATGATCGGCAGCAAACGCAAGGTGCTTCTCGTGCGGCGAGAACTGATGGAACGCGGCGTAAGCGAATCGGCCCTCGATGCCGTACACGCGCCCATTGGCGTGGATATCGGTTCGGTCACTGGCGAAGAAATCTCGCTGTCCATTGCTGCGCAACTCGTGCAGGTTCGTGAGCAGCGGGGGTGGGTCACCGTTGATGGGCCGCACCTGGACTCTCCGCAGTGAGCCTGCCTTACCTCGTCGGCCTCCTGTTGGCTGCTGGCCGCAGTAAACGCATGGGCGAGCAGACCAAACAATTGCTCCCGTGGCCCTCCCCCGGAAGTGCGAGGACGATCATTGAAACCTCATTCGATCTGTTGGCGCCATTCTGCAGCAGTATGTTTGTTGTGCTCGATCATGATGCCGAGGCCATCACCACGGCACTGGGAGATCGCGAATACACCTTGGTGCAGGGAGACGCCGATGCGCCAATGTTTGAATCAATTCGCGGTGGCTTACAGGCGATCGCATCACATCAAAGCGAAGCCTCGGTGCTGCTCCATCCCGCCGATCATCCCGGCGTTCTCGCCGCCACTATTCAGAAGGTCGTTGATAACTCCGTGACCCATCCGGATCAGGCAATCATTCCTCATCATGGTGATCGCGGGGGCCACCCCGTACTCGTTCCACACACGCTGCATGCACGAATCCTGACATTCGATGGCCGCGATGGGCTGCGGGGCTTCTGGCAGTCACATCCAGACTGCTACCACCGAATCGCCGTTGACGACCCCACCATGATCATGGATGTAGACACCATGGAACAGTATCGATCTCAGGGTGGGCATCACTCGTGACACAGACGTGCGAAGAGATCAGAGGCAAGTCAGCCACATCGCTGGGATCATTTGCCAGGTTGCGACTGGATTTTTCCTGGGTGGCTTTCTCAACGGCGGGAGGACTTGACAAGCCTCTGAGACGGTGGGATTGTTCTTGGTCGAAGCATTTATTGATCACACCCAAATTATTGCCATAACGGGCGAGAGCCACCATGAGCAGGATTCTCGCCTTGAAGCCATCCAGCCCCGGCGAGAGGATGCAGCCGTGCTTGAGAAGATCCGCGCCGCCGCCAACATCGCCGTAGGCCGGCTCAACAGCGCCTTCAAAGACTCGACTGCATATGACTACGGGGATCTGCTTGGACATGGCATACTTGATGGCCTCGAAGGTCGTTGGGTTGACGTTTCCGGCACCGACGGCGATATAGACAATGCCTTTGGCACCGGAATCAACCGCATCTCGCACGAACCGTCCGTCATCACCTGCGAACATTGTGATGAGCGGCACGTATGGAAGCGGGTCTTTTAGCGAGATGCGAGTGCGATACAGCCTGTCATTGAAGCGGTTGACATGGGTATTCCCAACGATGTAGCCAAGATAGCCCTTTTCGAAGGACTGAAAAGTCTGCATGTTCGTGGTCTGCGTCTTCAACACCCACCGAGCCGAGTTGATGTACTGGTTCAGTGTGACCGTGACCCCCCAATTCTGAGCGTTCGGCGAAATCGCCTGTGCAACAGCACCCTTGAGGTTGCCGGGTCCGTCTGGTGCTGTTTCCGAAGCGTTGCGCATGGCACCGGTAAAGATCACCGGTTTATCACTCTTGAGTGTGACATCGAGAAACCACGCGCCTTCAGCCATCGTGTCGGTGCCGTGGGTGACGACGACGCCCGCGATATCCTCGCGGGCGAGTACTGCATCGACGGTTCGGCTGAGTTTCGCCCAGATCTCAGGCGTCATATGTGAACTGTCGATATTGCTGAAGTTCACGGTGCCGATGTTGGCCATTTTGGAGAGCGATGGAACTGCGGCCACAAGGTCGCTGCCCGAGAGGGCTGGCACAGCGCCACCAGCTGAAGCGCTGACCTTTTCGGCAATGGTCCCACCAGTAGAGACAATGATTATATTGGGAAGAGCTGGGTCCTTGACAGTCAATTCAATCTTGGGGTTATTCGGATCCTTGACCAACACCACGTCCTTGGCGAGCAGAGGGCAGCTCAGGGCGATGATGGTGATGATGGGCAGTGTTCTGATGCACAGGTTCATTGGTTGGGCTCCATTTCTACTTAGCCACCACCAACCACGGCGTTGGTCTGTACAGCACCCACGACGACCGGTCCCCACAGCGTGAGGAAGATGTTGGCGATGGCGTAGGTGATCGTGAAGGCCGCAACTGGGGTGGTATTGCCTGCCTTCTCGAGCAGGGCCGCAAAAGCCGGGTTGGCGCTGCGTCCACCAGCCACCACCGACATTGCGATGATCGGGTTGCGGATTCGAAGGACGTAGTACGAGATGTAGAACGTGATGATCTGCGGGATGATCGTGACGCCGGCACCGAGCAGGAGCAGGGTCAGACCATTCTGCTTGATGGCATCGAGGGCCTGTGGTGCGGCGTTGATTCCAACGAGCGCAACGAAGACGGCGAGTCCGAAGTCACGCAAGAAGTTCGAAGCGCCTTCAGGAAGGGCTGCAAATCGAGGCCTGGTGAATCGCACCCATCCAAAGAACAGCCCGGAGAGCAGGCATCCCACACCACTTCCGAGTGTGACAGGAATACCCCCGAGTTTGAAGGTGATCAGACCGATCAGCATGCCGATGGTCATGCCAATTCCGAAGAAGATAAAATCGGTAACGGCTGCAGCCGACACCTTGTACCCAATCTTTGACTGTGCCGCGTTGAGATCTTTGGGGAGGCCGACCAGTTCAAGCGAGTCGCCTCCGCGAAACAAGAAATCCGGTGTGAGGTTGATGGTGTCGCCGCGGCGTTTGGCACCTTGCAGGAAGACGCCGCTTCCAACGCCAGAGACGTCGCGGCGGAAGTCCGCAAGGCTCTTGTACTTGCTGGCGCCACTCATGATCAACTCGCGTTTTTCTTCGACAATCTGGACACCGTCTGGAGACGTGATCTCCTTGCTGAAGTCATGGCAAACTTGATCGAATGCCTTGGTGAATCCGAGCACACCAATGGCATCACCAGATTCCAAAACCGTATCGGCGTCGAAGTCGATTGATTTGCCGTCACGGATGAGGCATACAATGGCAGTGTCGGCATAGGCTTTGTTGAAAGAATCAACAATGCCTCCGGCATCTGTGGCCATGAAGAACCGAGTGGTAAGATCATTTGCTGCGTCGAATTGTCCGGGTTCGAGTTCCGCCTTTCCGCCAGCGAGTTTCTTGGCAAGGTCGATCGCTTCTTTGCGCAGATCCCACTTCATCACCATCGGAAGGAACCAAGCCACGACGAGAATTGGTCCGAGAGATCCGAAGATGTAGCACACGGCGTAGCCGACGGCGACGTTGGTCTTCATCTGTTTGATGACCTCAGGCGCAAGATCGAGTTGGGCCAGTGCCGAGTCGGCGGTTCCGATGATGGCCGACTGCGTGAGACCGCCAGCGGCGAGCCCCGCGGCAGTTCCCCGATCAAGATTGAACCACCAAGCCGCAAGAAGGACAGTTCCAAGGCCGATGAAGGTCATCAGGGTGGCGGATGAGAGTTGGGCAAGGCTCTTGAGATTGAGCGAACTGATGAACTTCGGTCCACCTTGGTAGCCAACTGCGTAGATGAAGAGTGCGAAGGAGAACGTCTCAATGCTCGGATGGATCTGGACACGAAATTGACCGATCAGGACGCCGATGAGCAGCGTGCCGGCGATACCACCGAGCACGAAACGGCCGATCTTCAGTTTGCCGACGAAGTACCCGAGGGCTATCGAAGCGAAGAGTGCCGTGAGTGGTTCGGCCTTGAAGAGATTGTGAATCAGTTCCATTACGTGGGATCTCGTTCCAGAACGGTGGTTGTGGGAACACTTCTAGGAGGTCGGGGGTCGGGAGGCCGCTTGGAATCGCTCGTGGTACTCGTCGAGCAGTTTGCTGACTCCCTTTCCGATGTCTGCATAGGCTTCGTCCGGCAGGTTGGCCAGCGAGACGCGGACGGACATGTCTGGCGCATCGAAGCCGCCACCATCCATCAGGACGATCGCCTTTTCCTCGGCGAGTCGCCACACGAAGTCGATCCGTTCGTGATTGCTTGTGAGCCACTCGCGGAATTCTGGGCTGTACCGCGAGGCGGCGAGTTCGGGGATGTCGATGGTCGTGTAGTAGTGCGCATCGAATGGCGTTTCGGGATGTGCGACCCCGAGTGCCTTGTAGAGCGACTGGAACCGTTTGATCACGATGTCTTGGCAGTGTTCCTTGTATACGCTCTCCTGATCGGTCAGACTTGAGAGTGAGAGCATGACCATGAAGACCTGCTGCGGCGTCGAGAGGCCTGCGGTATGGTTGAGCGCGACCGTACGGCTGTCGGCCACCATGCGATCGATCATCTTGGCCTTGGCTGGATCGAGGTAGATCGTTTCGTACCGCTTGTGGAGTGCGGCTGTGTCTTGCGGCGTGTGATTCTTGATGGTCGCATCGAGGATGTTGTCTTTGGCTAGGCCGATGACACCAATTCGCCATCCCGTGGCTCCGAAGTACTTCGAGTAGGAGTACACGAGGATGGTGTTGTGTGGCACGATCGATGCGAGCGACTGGAAGCCATTGACGAAGGTGCCGTAGACGTCATCAGTCAGGACGATGAGGTCTTTGCGGCGGGTTTCGACGAGTTTGTGAATGGCTCGAAGCGACTCGGGGTGCATCGCCACCGATGTCGGGTTTGACGGATTGACAAGGAAGAAAGCCTTCACGTCAGGGTCGGCGAGTTTCTCGATCTGCTCCGGCGTGTACATCCACCCGCTCGCCTCATCCTGCATGACTTCGAGCTCGACGAATTCGAAGTCGTTGAGCAGGGGGATCTCGAGGTAGGGGGTGAAGATCGGGGCACCGAGCGCGATTTTGTCGCCCTTGTGGAGGATCTTGTTCTCCATGAGCGAGTTGAAGATATAGGTCATCGCGGCGGTGCCGCCTTCGGTTGCGAAGAGGTCGAATGCATCCTTGGCGCCCTTGGTCCCGGACATTTCTTCGTCGAGGTAGGCACTCACAATCTGCTCACTGCATCGGAGCATGCGATCGGGAACCGGATAGTGATCGCCGAGAATGCCATCGACCATTTCCAGGATGAATGCGGCCGGGTCGATGTGGAGATCATGTTCGATGAAGGCAAGCGAACTCTTTAGAAGATCGATGCCCGGATCACGCGAGTTGTTGGCAAGGAAGTCATGAAAGCGATCGAGCATGCCTTCGCCATTGGGAACGGCGGCGATGCCGGGGCGAAAGATCTCTCGCTCGGATTCCGCGACGGCGAAGTGGCCGAGCTGAAAAAACGCATGTCGCGGTTCGGTGGCAACCCAGTTGGGGTTGCCGCGACCGGCATTGAGCATTTGGAGTTGTGTGTCGCCAGCCATCTCGATGAGTTTGTTCTTGATCTCAAAGGGGCTGAGTTCTTCGTACTTCTTCATCTCTGCTTGGTCTGGCATGCGTCTGCTCCGGGTTCAAGAATCACGCAAAGTCAGCCGCCGTCGGCGACCTGCGAGAAGGGGGCAATGCCTGACCAATATATCAGATATACGGACGAGGAAGTCCGATAATTGAATCTACGGTACCTGATGGCGATTTTTTGAGGTACGGGTGCTTTCGCCCCAAGCATCTCTGGCTCTTTGGTTTCACCAGCGTCCAGTGAATCGCCAGCACTCATCTGTTGGCGGCGAAGTCGCTTGGCGTGTGGCTCTCTCGCATTTAATTCGCCGCGGGAAGCATGAACACCAGGATCGTTATGACAGCGGCCAGGATCGCCACGGAGAGGACTCCAACCATCAGGATGGTTCCGAGTGGTGGCGGGAGGGGCATCGTCATACCACGATCTGCCTGTTCCCCCTCCTTGGGTGTCACGCTCGCCCCATCATGCTCGGAGTGTTGGCTGTCATGATTCATCGAAGCCATGTCATGTCCGGCATGGTTACTTTCGGCGGGACTACTTTCGGAGTTGGGTCGCACGGTCATCATGCCGTGCTTGATATGCCTTGTGACGAGCCACCAATTCATTGGGTAGGCGCAGATGAACCCGGCGATGAGCGACATGGACATGATGAACCAGAATGCAGGGCTGCCAGGGTTGGAGGCCTCGTCGACTGCGGGCATCCAGAACTTCGAGACGACCAGCATGCCGGCCATCAATACATTCATTGAGAGGAACTCTGGAATGAACGTCATCTTGAGCGACTTCATGTAGTCGCCGCCTGCCATATCACGCATAGCAAATGCCTGGAAGAACAACCAGCCGAAACCGAAGCCCAGCGCATACTCGAGGCCGATGTCGGCAGCAGTCGGCATGGTGACGTAGAACGCAATCGCAGCGCCGAGGATGATGCCGAGTCCGTCGCCGGAAGCGCAGTGCATGGTGGACCCGAGTACCTGCTTCCACGTCGGCGAAACGTAGTGCTCGTGGGTACCGGGAAGCGGCTCGCGGCAACCGAGCACATAGAAGAATGCGCCGAGCGGTCCGCTGAAGATCGTCAGGATGATGAAGCCCCAGCGAAGGGCATTTGCTTCCGGGGTGCGCCAAATGTCGATGGCGACAAAGAGCACTGACGCGCCCGTCAGAATGAACCACAGCAGCATGACTCCATCAAGCATGAGAGATCTCCTACAGGAGCGTACCGCGCAGAATTGGATGGCGGGTTGCCAAACCTAAGCGAAGTTCTATCAGTCGCTGAGTTTTGTTATGTCGCTGAGCCCATGCCCGCTACGCGGCGCCAGGCGCTGATCTGTCCGAGGTGGAACGATGGATGTCCTATTAACATGAAAGCTGCGACGTGCCCGAGGGTTGAGAACCGGCCTTCAAATGACGTGCCATCTGTGGAGCCTGCCAGAATTAACGGGTCGCAGGATGCGAGGTAGTCGGCAGCCTCATTGCATCGCGACGTGAAGTGTGCCATGCACTCGTCCTTGGCCGGATAGCGATCGCTCTCGTCGTCACACTCTGCATTCATATCAAAGAGTTCGGATTCGTGTTCGCCAAACTCGACAGTGCCGCCAAGCATGGTGATACACACGCCAGCGTAGTAAGCACAGTGGCCAAGAACGAATGCGGGGTGGTTGATAGTTGTGCCGAGGCGATCTGCAAATTTCTCAGGCGGTATGTCGTGTACGAGCATTTCGGCCAGTACAGGCAGGAATTTGGTGGGTTCAGACAATGTGGTGGCGGTGTTGTGAGTTGACATGGCGAGCTCCTGTAATCTCAGGTGATGCGGAGCATATCGAATCCGTATACCATTCTCGGAGAGGGCGCGTATGCAGCCTTTTGCAAATGAGTATTAAAGGACGGGAACATTAATTATGGGTACATTGCGACTTTCAGTATCAGCGGTCCTAGCTGTTGGATTGACAATCTTTGGAGGCGTCCTTGTGACAAACGCCATGATAGAACCTGCATCTCCCGACACTCCCGATGCCGCGCTAGCTGAGTTGGTGGCTGGAAACGCCCGATATGTCGCGGGCAATTCGGAGTCACACAACCTGCCTGCGGCGCGGTCAGGGCTTGCCGATGGGCAGGCGCCATTTGCTGCGATCATTCGATGTGCCGATTCGCGGGTGTCGCCAGAAATCGTCTTTGATCAACCACTCGGCGAACTCTTCGTCTGCGCCGTGGCTGGCAATGTGCCTACGCCCGAGATTATTGCGAGCCTTGAGTATGGCGTTTCCGCTCTTGGATGCAAGGTCATTGTCATCATGGGACATTCTTCCTGTGGCGCCGTGAGCGCGGCGCTTGAGTATCGCGATGACACCAGCGCGTTGCCTGGAAGCCTGCCCGGCTTGATTGACCAGATTGTGGTGCCCTGTGTTGAAAACCTCGACGTCAAAGCGCCAGGTGCACTCAACAAGGCCATTGCATGCAATGCCAATGAGGGGATTGGTCGGTTGTTGAAGTGCTCCGAGATTATTGCCGGTGCTGTCAAGGACGGCTCGCTCAAAGTTGTTGCCGGCGTGCAGGACTTACAATCAGGGAAGTTCACGCTCGAGAAGTGAATGTCGCGGCTTTGCCGCGACCGTAGTTGTGAGCCGCGAGTAGGTCACCGATGCCAACCGTGCCGTCACAGTCGGTGACGGCGCATTCTGAATGCACTGAGTTTCGGAGTCATCGGTTCACATGCTATTGATGCCTTCTGAGAAACCATTGCCGCATTCGAAGTGACGAGGACGAATCGGCCACACATGATCGCTTCGATCAAAATCGCGATTGCCAAGCGTTGCGCAGACGTGAAGTAACGCAGTAACACCTCCGGTAGGCAACGCTTCCAATTGAATGGCGCCGCCCTGGGAAGCGTGGTTTCGGAAGAAGCCGGTGAGTGTGCAACTTAAATCAATCAGCTCAACTATTTTGATGGCTTCGCCTCTCTGGATGAAACCACATTGCGAATTGACGGTACTTCGTATCGGCGTGATATACGTATCTTTCTGGTGAAGTTGATGGGACATGCAAAGCGGACGAATCACTGAGTCGCGGCAATGTATTGTGTTGGCCATACTTCCCATGTGGGCGTGTGCTGGCATGATGTACGATCTTGAGAGGATGATTCTGAGGCAGAAGGAGCGGCTTGGCCATGACCGTGTTTGTGCTGGACGGCGCTACTGGTACTGAACTTGATCGGCGAGGCGTTGATGTTGGTCTGCCGCTCTGGTCAGCGGGGGCGCTCATTCACGCGCCGGGGGCCGTCTTAGATGTGCACCGTGCATATCTTAAGGCAGGCGCCGATGCGATTACGGCTAATACATTTCGTACGCATGAGCGATCTTTGCTCAAAGGAGGCATCTCAGGTAGGGCTGAAGAATTGACCGCAATC
>JABJQE010000236.1 GCA_018663565.1 Phycisphaerae bacterium | reverse complement strand
TGGCGACGCCCGGTGAACTAGAAGCCCTTGATGGCATCGGAAAGAGCAGCGCAGTCAAGATTCGACAGTGGTGCGACACGGGAACCATCGAAGAACTCGAAACTCTGCGAAGCGAGATTCCTGCAGGGCTCATTGGGCTTCTTGATATCTCGGGACTCGGTCCCAAGACGGTCGGCCGGCTCTGGCATGAAACCGACATCGTGGACCGCGTGGGACTCGCACGCGGTATCGAGGACGGCACGCTCGCAGCAATGCCACGGATGGGAGCCAAAACAATTGCCAACATCAAAGACTCGCTTGAGTTTGCCGAAAAGGCCGCCGAGCGCACGTCGATTGGAGTCGCCTTACCCATTGCCGAACTCTTGATTGAGGAACTCAGCCAACTTCCCGGCGTGCAGTCTATTGAGTATGAAGGCTCGCTCAGGCGAGGACGCGAGACGATTGGCGACATTGATCTACTGGCCATCTGCGACGACCCCGCGCCCCTGCTCAGAGCCTTCACCGAAGGTGAATCGGTCACCAAAGTGCTCGCTCTGGGTGGCACCAAGGCATCAATCCGGCTTGAGGAAGGCCTACAAGTGGACCTTCGCATTGTCGATGCCGAAGCGATCGGCGCCGCACGGCTGTACTTCACCGGTTCCAAAGAACACAACGTCGAACTTCGACATCTTGCGCAGGAGAATTCGCTCAGGCTCAACGAATATGGTTTGTTCCCTGACGACGGCGAGAAGACACCGCCGCAGCAGCGTGGCATTGCTCCAGTTGCCGCAGCTACTGAATCTGACATCTATGCAGCCCTTGGCCTTCCGTTTCAGCCACCAGAATTGCGGGAGGAACGCGACGATCTCGAAACACCGCCCCCAACCTTGCTCACGCTCGACGACATTTGCAGCGACCTCCACTCCCACACCACGGCAAGTGATGGCCACCTCTCCATTGCCGACATGGCCGCGGAAGCCATGCGATTGGGGTATCACACGCTCGCCATCACCGATCACTCTCGCTCGAGCGTGCAAGCAAATGGGCTCAGCGAAGAAAGGCTGCTCGAACACATCGAGGCCATCCATGCGGTTGATGCTGCCATGCCCGGCATTCGACTGCTTGCAGGTTCCGAGGTCGACATCCATGCCGATGGCCGGCTCGACTACGACGATACAACCCTTGCCAAGCTCGACCTTGTGGTTGCCTCGCCGCACGCCGCGCTCAAGCAATCTCCAGAAGATGCCACTACGCGGCTCATTGCGGCAGTTTCAAACCCTCATGTTCACGTGCTCGGCCACCCCACCGGACGCATGATCGGCCGGCGGCCTGGGCTCGAGCCCGACATGCACGCTGTGGCCGAGGCCGCCGCAGCGAATAACACCGCGCTTGAGATCAACGCCAACCCTCAGCGACTCGATCTGCGGGACCGCCATGTGCGGATAGCGCTTGCTGCTGGAGCCTTGATTTCAATCAATACCGATGCGCATGCTGCCGAACACTTCTCGTTTATGCGATATGGCGTCCTGACCGGCCGCCGAGGTTGTCTTCGTGCGGATCAATGTATCAACGCCTGGGATGCCGATCGGCTGCTGAAGTGGCTCGACTGATGGCCCGCGGCGAGGTACCTTTTACGGTTCATGCTTGACAATCTCTCCGATCGCCTGACCGGCGCCATACGCCGCCTCTCGGGGCAAGGCCGCATTACCGAGTCCAACGTCCACGACACCATGGCGGAGGTTCGCACCGCGCTGCTCGATGCAGACGTCAGTCTCAACGTCGTCAACGCCTTCTGCGACGAGGTGCAGCAGGAAGCCCTTGGCGAAGAAGTGCTCCAGAGCGTCCGGCCCGGAGAGCAGATGGTCGAAATCGTCCATCGCAAACTCGTCGAACTCATGGGGCCGGTTGACGAACATCTCGTTGCAGCCGACCCAGGGCCGACGGTCATCATGGTGTGCGGGCTGCAAGGCACAGGCAAAACGACGACCTGCGGAAAGCTTGCGGCGTGGCTTCGCAAGAATGGGCGAAGCGTCCTGGTGTGCGCTGCCGACCTGCAACGCCCCGCCGCAGTCGAGCAGCTCCGCATTGGAGTCGAACAAGTTGCGTCCGAGGCGAAGGGGCAGGCCAAGATTGGGTTCCATGGCGAACCCGATAAGTGCGCCGCCTATGGCGAAGCCGTTGGGGTCGCG
>JABJQE010000235.1 GCA_018663565.1 Phycisphaerae bacterium | reverse complement strand
CGTTCGATTTCAGCATCGATCATGGCAGCGCGGTGCTCAAGGCTGGCTGCTTCGGTTCGCTTGGACTTGCCCATGATGGCGTTCACGCCTGTTGCTTCTGAAAGCAATTGGGCGGCCTTGGTTCGCATGGCGAGCACTTCGCTGCTCGCTGCGGCATTTGCTGCGTGCAAGCGGTCGAGGTTGGGTTGCTTCTGGTCATGTTGACGCTGCAGCCCTTGGTGTGCTTGCACGGTGGCCATGCGAGCATCGGCGATCGCATCACCCCCAAGCGTGCTGGGCGTCGACGCCCGCTGGCCAAGTCGTCCCTCTTGCAGAGCCGCTGCGGAACTGACGGCGTCGAGGGTTGCGGCCGATGTAAACGCTTCGGCACGGCTTGCCGCTGCGGACTGCCTGAGGTGACCGGCAAGTTGAAGGTCAACAAGCGACAAGAGTCGATACTGCGTTGCTTGGAGTTCGCGACTGCTGCTGCGAATGCCACGGAGCGACTTGGCAATTGACTTCAAGCGGCTGATGGCTTGGTCATTCATTGGCGATACGTCGCGGAGCGAGGCTGATGCCGTTTCAATGGCCTTGACCGCATCACGATGGTTGGCAGCGTCCTGATTCTCACATGAGGTCAGGGATAGTGCCGCGAAGGCTGCTGATAGAAGCAGGCATGAACGCATGAATCGAGTACTCCGTCCCCCGGGAGGCCAGCTAGTGAAGCGAGGAACTATAACAGCCCGGATGGCCTGCTATCTCGGTAAGCGAGGGCCATTTGTGCCCTGTTTCGCGGCATTGAGGGGAGGTTCGATGGGGTATTCAGGGCGTGGGGACCGCATCATGGATTCAATCCATTTGGCGGTACCCAGGGCCGACACGCTTTGGGTTGCGTCCATCGCTGGACGCCATCCGGCTACGGCAGGGTGGGGACGGGTGGCTTTGGTTCGCGGCAGGGCGTATTGAATGAGCGTCGACTGCATCGGCTCGTTCCAATTGATCATGGCTTGTCCGTCGAGCACGAGGTCATCAAGGATGAGGAGATTGCTCGTCCGAATGCGATCATCGAGACGCCGACCCGTGACGAGTTGGAAGCGTCCGGCATCGGGCCCGCCATGGCAAGCGGCGTTTGCGCATCGTGGCATCAGCCAGAGGTCGTGGACTGATTGTCGAAATCGCCTGATAGCAACCGGCTCGTCCACCACATTGACGCGGCCATAGAACTCACGGGCTCGATGCGCAAACATGAGTTTGAGGATGTCCAGCGGATCGCTCGCCATGAGGTCCGCCCGGTCCTCGTCAGTTTGTGGCAGCAGCGTGCTTGTGCTGTAGGCATCCAAGAACTCCTGTCGGGTCTCCTGGGAAATGCGAAGCTCTGGCGGATCGTTGATGTCAAGTTCATAGACCCGAATGAGATTGACCGCAGCATCGTCAACCGGTTGTAAGCCCGTGGATACTTCGGGTTTGTCTATGGCGGAGTCATCTTTTTTGGCTGGGCCGGCAGTATTGAGTTTTTGATGAGCGCGGGCCACACGCAACATGCGGCCGGCCTGAGCTGATCGGTGCGCTGCAAGATGAGCCTCGAGTTCTGGCACAGCGAGGTCCCAGGCTTTCTCCGCCACGAGCCAACGGCACAGCGACAAATGGGCGCCGGCTCGCTCAACCGGCATGGACTGCCTGAGTGATTCATATCGCAACTCGACAGGCTCGATCGCCCATACGCGTGAGACGCGTGCTCGATCAACCTGAACTGGGACGCCATGCAGCATGATCTCAACAGTGTCACACAAGTCTTGTTTGAGCAGCCCACGCATTTGTCGCCCGTCGTTGAGTTCAACAATTCCTTCGGTTGGTGTTGGGAGCTCAAGAAGGTATTCGATACCAACAACTCGCGGTATCGGTATCACATGTGACTGCCCGTCGCTGGTCGTGAGATGCACCGAGTTCTCGTCGGTGCCCTGCAGCGTCCCGCACAATCGGTGCTGCCCGTCGTAGTGCACGATGCAGCGGGTGGGCGCTACGCCAACTTCGGGAAGGGGGGCCGGGCTCGGCGTGAGGAGAAGCACACTCAGTAGCAGCATGTTCATGCGTCTTCCTTGGCGCTACACCGGATGGTCGAGAGAATGGAAGTCGTTCGCAACAAGGCGGCGATGTCGGCTGCATGGTCGATGACGGACGCATCGACTTCGCCCGCGAGCTCTTCACGTTGGAGTTCTCGCTTGAGGAACTCAACGGCAAGGCTTGCGATTGAGTCAGACTCCACCGCTTCGACCGATTCGAGGCCTTCTCGGTACACAATGCGAGCGGCAAGCGACTTGGCGATGAGCCATCGCCGGTAGGCCGGTGGCATTCGCGTTTCGAGCCGATCGCCAGCGGCCTCAAGCAGGGCTTCAGGGAGATGGTCAGCAATAATGGTCTCCATCAAAGCCAAATCCCCTGGCGTGAGTTCGTCGAGCGACGCCTCGATGGCATCGGCTGTGCGAATAACTGCTCGGCTGAGACGAACACTCGCATCGGGTAGATGCAGCTTCGGTTGCCGGCGCAGCATGCGAGCGAGCAATTCAGCTTCGAGACGAGCGAGCCTACGCAATTTGCCGAGCACTTCATCGACGAATCGTTGCTTGATGGCAATGAACTCATCGGACGAGAGCAGCAGGCTCGCGTTAATTTCATAGCTCGAGCAAATGACGCCACACTTGTTTGCGGACGAATCCTTGAAGATTACGACGCCGGCATCGCCAAGATGCGAGCGAGCTGCAGGTGTGAGGAAGAGGTTCGCGCCTTCGACAATGAGCTTGGCTGAGGGAGTTCCATCCGATTGCAGGAATTCCCTCCAGTTGGCCTCGTGCACGGTGGCAGGCCTGCCGCCGCACGGCACAAAGGCGTCAGCGACCACGCGGTTGTGCAAGGTATTGCGAAGTCGAACACCCTCGGCGGTCTCAAGATTGTGAGCGGCACCGTTCGGGCCGAGCTTGGCGGGGTTGAACATCACGATGGGCAGCGAGTCTTTGACCAGACGCAAGAGTTCTTCGTGGTCGAGCCCATCTGGGTCCTCCGCTGAACCGCTTCCGTCAGCAATGCCCACAATGCGGGCGTTTTCGCCGAACTCTCGGTGCATGATTTGGATCGCGTTGCCGCCGACGTCGCCATCGGGACCGCCGGTGAGCTTGACCGTGAAGGGGTCGCGGTGAGGGTGAATGCCAATGGCCCGTAGGCCAACGTCAAGGAACACCACGACGCCTTCGCTTGTGACGCCGAATTCCTTGTGATTGATGCCATCACCAGGCTTGCTGCTCATGAGGGCCGTTGGTGTGGGGTAGCCCCGATGAGTGGCCCATGCCACGATCCAATTGATGAGTGTGGGCGAGATATTCTCGTCCGGTCCAAGGTAAATCAGTTCGGGCACACCGAAGTAGTCAACGACACGTGAGCGAGTCGATGGCGCTTCGACGATGAGATCGAGAATGGCGTCCACGAAGGCCTTGACGCTCCGGTCACACGACTCATCAGGATGCACCAGAATGGCCGCCTTGGCGCCACCCTCTGGGATGTCCTTGTTCTTGAGTTGTTGGGCCGATGCCAAACCATAGGCTTCGTCGTAGAGCCGCTCCGCTTCGCGGGAGAATTGGGGTCCACTGCGGGGAAGCACGGCCCGTACACCGCCGCGGGCAATATCTCGAAACCGGACATGGAACCCATTGAATCCCCGTCCGTGTACGAAGAACACGCCATACGGCAGATCGGGCCGCTCATCATTCTGCAGCAGCTTCGGATCGAGGCGGAATGAGAGGGCATATCGCTCGCGGATGAAGATATTGGTTCGGAATGTCGCGACCACGGCATCGAGCATGCTGTGCAGCACAACGCGGGCATCTTCAAGGTCGACCTGGGCGTCGATATCTGAACGCAGTTCATCACGTCGCTGCTTGAATGCGGAATCACTGAGCGGTTGCTCTGGTTGGAATCGGTCGAGAAAGAGATCACAGAGTGTCGTGGTGAGGTCAAGATTGTCGACCGCCAACGCCCGGACACGCTCTGATGTGTAGGCGTATCGATTGCGGTGGGTGAGCACCTGATGGACTAGGTCGCCCAGAGCCACGATCAGTTCGCCATGCGTGAGATCGAGTTCCGGGTGGCACTGACTCAGGTTGATCGCTCGCTTGTCGGACCACTTGATGCGGCGGAGGTCATGATGCACGCGTCTCCAGAGGCGGCTCTTGGGGTCAATCGGCCCGCCCTCTGGAGAGGTGACAACAAAACCAACAAAGCTGACGCTTCCATTGTTGTCATCGTCGATCGTGTCGAGATAGGCCCGATGGATATTGATGGAGGCGTTGCTAAGGCGTTCTGCAATACGCTCGAGCATGGTGCGGCGTGTGCTGTTGGCAACGGCCACCGAAATTCGGCTCAATGAAGGGTCTGACTCGGGCGTAAGAACAACCGAGGTGCTCTCGGTACCGGTAACTGCTTTGAACAGCGTCCAGTGCTGTGTCATGCGAATGGGTGTGAGCGTGAGCGCGACGTCGGCGGAACATCGGGTAAAGAAGTCGCGAATCTGTTCGGGTGACCAATCTGGCACTTCCGTGGCGGCGTAGGCGATGCACTCATCTAGTTTTTTGGCCTGCGCAGGGTCGGTAAGATCACACGGGTCGAGTTCGCCAAACTCAAATGTGTCGATGACAAGTGAACTGTCTTGGGCAGTATGAATCGTCGCGGCGCGAAGTGGTTGATCGGTGGGCAGCTCAGACACGAGCTCAGCGAGTACGCCCGGATAATCAAGCGGACGCATGCTGGTCCACTCGCTTCCATCTTCACTTCGCAGCGTCAGTTCAACCGGGCGACCGCTTGCGCGGGCTGCGATGATGGCACGCAGATGTACAAGGCGTGTCTCTTCGTCGGTGTCTTGGAAGTACACCTGTGGCATTTGTTCGAGGAACCAGGGCACAACTTCTTCAGAAGTGGTGCGGAGGGAACCTACGACTTGATCGACAACGCCAATTGCATCGTCTGGGGGGGGAGAAGCCGGTGTGTTGGTGCCTGCGGACATCCGCGCAAGGTACCGTGAACAGGGGTCTGGGAAAAGCCCTCAGGTGATCGCACTTGGGGAAGTCGAGGTGGGTACCGTAGGTCTCATGCACAGCACGGCCCTGACCATCGGGAACTTCGACGGTGTCCACCTTGGGCACGTCGCACTCATCGCAGCTGCGCGGCGTTGTGTGGGTCCATCAGGACGCGTTGTCGCGATGTCATTTGACCCGCCGCCTGCCGTCGTACTCAGCCCGACCTCGCCATGCACACGGTTGACCACGATGGATCGCCGAATAGAGCTTCTCAAGGCATGTGGTGTTGATGAAGTGATCGTGCAGCGGGTTGATCGCGACTGGCTTGAGCAATCACCCGAGGCATTCGTGCTCAATTCGGTGTTGCCCCAGAGGCCTGACATCCTGGTGGAGGGGGCCGACTTTCGATTCGGGCACCGACGTGCAGGTGATATCGAAGCCCTTGTTCAATTCGGTCAACGTCATGGGTTTGAAATCGAGATTGTTCCTGCCGTTCTTGGGCATCTTTCCAACCTGGAATCAGTTCCGGTTCGATCCTCAGGCATTCGGTGGCTTCTCGAGCGGGGCCGCGTCCATGATGCGACGAGGCTGCTGGGCCGGCCGTGGAGGATGGAAGGCATCGTGGAGCGTGGCGATCAACGGGGTCGTGAGATTGGATGTCCAACAGCCAATCTCATTCCGGATGGATTGCTGCTGCCTGCTGATGGTGTGTACGCCGGGGTCACCGAGGTTGATGGCGAGCTCTTTCCCGTGGCGGTGAGTATTGGCCAGAAGCCAACATTTGATGGCGAAGGCCGAGTATTCGAGGCCCATATCATCGGCTGGAATGGTCCTCTTGATCACTACGGCTGGCCGCTCGCAGTCGATCTGCACCGATGGATCCGCGGGCAGGTCAAGTTCGACTCGGTTGATCAGCTCTGCAATCAGATTGCGCAGGACATCGCGGCGGCGGCCGCGGTGTGCTAGCGAGTACCCTGCTCCGCTATGAGTTACCAAAGCACCGCAACACTTGAAGAACTCGCAGCCCGTATTCGAGCGGCAAAGACCATTGTGTGTACGTCACACGAGAAGCCCGACGGCGACGCCGTTGGGTCCGTGTTGGCCTTGATTCGCGCGCTTGGGCCGACCAAGGAGATTCAAGGCTGGCTGCTTGGCTCAGTGCCGCCGGCGATGGAAGCCATGACAGGCGATACGCCGTGGACGCACGTGGGGAGCGCTGCCAAGATCCCGGACGTCGAACCTGACCTGATTATCGTTGTGGACACCGGCGCGTGGAGTCAGCTGGAGATTCTCCAAGGCTGGCTTCGCGAGCGATCTGATCGTGTCATCGGTCTTGATCATCACGCG
>JABJQE010000234.1 GCA_018663565.1 Phycisphaerae bacterium | reverse complement strand
TGGGCCATTCGCTGGTTTTGAAGACAACCGCGACCACATGCTGCGTGTTATTCGAAACCATCGACGAGCTGCCTTTGGAGAGGACCGGTCATCGGACGAATGGGAATCACTTGATATTCGGCCCGTGTCGATCGATGTCGACTGCATTCGCAGCGGAAACATCAACATTGCAAACTCGGGCGAACTGCTTGAGCGAGCACAGCACGCATGGGACCGCGCACTCAAGAAAGGCACGAAGCACGGCTTCCGTAATGCTCAGGTCACCGTCATTGCGCCGACCGGCACCATTGGTTTGCTCATGGACTGTGACACCACTGGCGTCGAACCCGACTTCGCCCTGACGAAGTTCAAGAAGCTTGCTGGCGGTGGCTATTTCAAGATTGCCAACCAGTCAATTCGCCCGGCCTTGCTTTCACTTGGCTATACCGAAGACCAAACGGGCGAAATACTCCGATGGGTCATGGGCACACTCGATCTCGATGTCCCCATGCCAGATGACGACGGCAAGATTTCAGGCGACCAAGAAACACTGCGTGACTATCTCGTCAATCAAGGCTATACCGCCGACGACCTCGGTACGGTCATGGGCCTCTTACCAACCGTGTTTGATCTGAGTTTCGCGTTCACTGCTTGGAATATGCCAAAGCATGTCCTCGAACGATGCGGCGCCACAGATGTTGACACGCTTCGCAAACGCGGTAACTTCGATGGTCTCGCCGCGATCGGCCTCACCCCTGCCCAGGTCAACACGCTCAACCGATTGGTGTGCGGCACGCAGACCATTGAAGGTGCTCCCCACCTGCGAGACGAACATCTCGCCGTGTTTGACTGTGCGAACCGATGCGGCCCACTTGGCAAGCGATACATCGCAGCAGAAGGCCACATCTACATGATGGCCGCAGCCCAACCGTTCATATCAGGCGCCATTTCCAAGACCATCAACCTACCCAATGAAGCAACGCAAGAGGACATCTCTCGCTGCTACCGCATGAGTTGGGAGGCAGGACTGAAGGCCAACGCCTTGTATCGAGACGGTTGCAAACTGAGTCAGCCACTCAACTCAACAATTACCGAAACTGTGCTTGATGACACTGAAGAGGACGACATCGACATCAGTCTTGCCCAAGACGAGATTGCCACTGAAGTCGTCGAGGCAGCTGAGGCTGCGTCAAGCGTGGCCCGTGTGGATTACGTTGAACGCGTGGTCGAGCGAATTATCGAGCGACCTATGCGACGGCGACTCGCCGACACACGCCGCAGCATTACCCACCACTTCAATGTGGCCGGCCATGAGGGCTACCTCACTGTGGGCATGTATGAAGATGGCGGTCCGGGCGAACTCTTCATCACGATGTCAAAAGAAGGGTCGACCATCGGCGGACTTATGGACAGCCTTGGGACGGCTATCAGCGTCGCCCTGCAGTATGGCGTGCCCATCAAGAGCCTTGTCACAAAGTTCGCCCACCAGCGATTCGAGCCACAGGGCATGACCACCAATGCCGACATCCCATTTGCCAAGAGCCTCGTGGACTACATCTTCCGCTGGATGGGGATGGAGTTTGTCGAGGGATACCGAGAAGCCAACGCGCCGGCTAGACCGGCCACATCAACAGCGATCAAGGAGGACGCCTCATGCAAGGACGACAGGACGTCGACAGACCGAACTGCTACGAGCCGAACGCTCACAGGACGTGGCCCGGCCAGCACCGAACTGACATCACGCTCGGGCACGGACACGCAACACCGCACCGACCAGGATGCGACGCCCGTTGCATCAGTCACGATTGTGAGCAGAGAAGCCCAGAACGCAGCTACTGCGGAATTGAACCAGGCCGCCGCAGCACTGATGGGCGATGCCCCGTCATGCAGCGAGTGTGGCACCATCACGGTTCGCAACGGGACGTGCTACCGATGCATGAACTGTGGCGCCTCGATGGGTTGCAGCTGATGTCCTGAGAAGGACTCTTCCAGCATCTCATCTCTGCCAAGGGGATAAAGATGCTTTGGGTGGGGACAGGGAGCAGGACGCAACCGTTTCCCACTTTCGGATCGATAGACAGGATGTCAATCGATCCAGCGGACAAGGGATTTGTCCGCGGGGCAGGACGCCCGGCATCGTCCTCACCCACCCTTAGTGGTCTCGCGACTCACCATCGCGAACTACGACTACCTTGGCACCAGAGGAAGGCTCGGCGGCAACGCTGAGCACCTTCCTCTCTTCCCTCCCCCCCGGGCCGACTCCCACCGTCGGCTCGGGGGTTTGTTGTTGGCACGCAAAGAAATAGAACGGGGAAAAGCCGCGCTCGTCTGCCCAGCTGATCTCGCCGAGAGCCGCCAAAAAATCCCAGTACGCTACACTGCCTCCTAGTATGCACCTCGCTGCCCAACTCCCGATGTACATCCCCATCGCCATCCTCGTCCTGATGGCGGTTGGCTTTGGCGTTGTGAATATTGTGGCCTCTCACCTGCTTGGCCCAAAGCGAGTTGGCAAAGACAAGATGAGCACCTACGAGTCGGGCATGAATCCGATCGGCACAGCACGTCGCCGATTCAATATTCGCTTCTACATTTTGGCAATGACCTTCCTTGTCTTCGACGTGGAAATCATCTTCCTCTACCCCTGGGCCGTTGACTTTACTCAGCTTGAACCCGGCAGCCCAGAGTCTGGCCTCTTTCTTGGCCGGATCCTTTTCTTCCTTCTGATGTCGGTCATCGCCTACATCTATGCATGGAAGAAGGGTGTGTTTCGCTGGGACTGATCAAAGGGGACCTCTATGCCGTGCTGCCTCGTCGCGTTACTCGCCCTGCTCTTCCCGCGAGTCATCCTTGTACTCACATGGATCGCCAACCCTGACTTCATAAGCAACGCCTACAGCACCTGGATAATCCCACTGCTCGGGCTCATCTTCCTGCCAATGACGACCCTTGCATTTGCATGGGCCGTCACATTTGACGGCGGAGCAGGCAGCATTGGCGGCATCATCGTCATTGTGCTCGCCGTGCTCTATGACCTTGGCTCCGGTGGCGGTACTGCTGCGAACAAGCCCGTTCGGGCCGACTGACCACGCTCAAGAGTGATTCAGCCCCCCACCGAGCCGCCCTGCCCAGGAGCGGCCAATCGCGGCCCCTCTGGTAAACGCGGAGAGCTGCCAACCGTCGTGTTGTACTGCACACCAGACGGCACGGGAACCGGCACGTGCACAGTCGTACCGTGGTCGCCATCGGTCACGCGACTCGAATCCACAGCCACAAAGCTCGTGAACGCAGAGGCCAAATGGTACGTCAGGGCAATCTCTTCAATTCGCTTAGCCAATTGCCCCTCATCAGTCGACCATGTCATGCGATCGCTGAGATCCTTGATGATCGCCCGCGCCCAAATCTGCGCAATGCCTGGGCGAACACCTGGGCCGCCCCACTGGCAATCAAGTTCCAGAGATTCGCCACCACTCAAACCAGTGATCGCCACTTCGCCATCAAATCCTTCGTTCAGGCGCCCGCTCACAAAGACTGGACGCCCGACAAAGACATCGGGAATGTTGACTGGATACACGTCGCTCATACCGCCAGCCACCTCGATGGAGACATCGTGCAAGGCCGGGTGGCTCACGAGTTCAAAGTATTCATCCATTGCATCAACAGCCGAGTCATCTTGGCCGATGAACGATGCCACGCCATTGCCCATATCAGCCATCCGCTGGAGGAGATACCGGTTGGGGCTTGAGCCAATGCCGAAACTGAAGATACGAGCATCGCCGAGATTGCGGCCGATCTCACCCAGAATGTCTGCTTCGTTCCCGATGTATCCATCGGTCATGAAAACAACACTCCGCACGTGGGTGTCGTCATGATTGAAGGCCAGCGCCGAACGAATGCCGTGAATCATGTTCGTGCCACCACCGGCGGCGAGTTCATCGAGATACCGAATGCCCGTTGCTACATTCTCAGCAGTGGCTGCAAGCGGCTGCGCAGACATCTGCGCAGCATTCTGCGCGAACCGAATAATCTGGAACGTATCGCCTGGCTGCATACTGCGAAGCGCTCGCTTGACAGCCTGTTTGGCCAGCGTCAATGGTTCGCCACTCATGCTGCCAGAGCAGTCAAGCACAAAGACCATTTCCATTGGAGCGCGGTCAAGATCGCTCAGTTCAGCCGGTGGCACGAGCATGAGCGTGAAGTACTCGCCACGCTCATCTGTGTGCGTCAACATGGCCGTCTTCAGATCATCACCAGCGACATCCCACCGCAAGACGAAATCTCGATTGGGAATGGTGTCGATTGGGCTGAGTTTGACCGTTGCAGTCAGTGGAGAAGTCCGGTCAATCGCCACCGCATGGGTGGGCGATGCAATGGACTCGATCGAGACACCTGCATCAAGCGTCAGGCTGATGTCAATATCGTGACCGCTTCGCTCGTTTGGCGCTAAATATGAGATTGCCGTTCCTTCAGTTCTGGACGAATTGCCTCCACGTGGCACAGCAAGGATCGGGTCGCTACTACCTGCGGGGTTGTACCGCGGCCCAACCACCATTGGAAACACAAACTCGAATCCACCGTTGCGGTATGGCAGTGCGCCGAAGTAGGTGATGTCGATATCAATCGACTTGCCAGGCTCGATATTGGCGACCTTCTGCGTGAAGATGTTGGGGCGTTCCTGCTGAAGCAATGAGGCCACATGTCCACGTGCACGTGCTTCTTCGTAGATTCGTTTCGCTTCCTCGCGCTCGCGGATGATGCCGCGGATCGTGCGGTCACCAATCTTCATCACAAAGTCGCTCACCGCAGAATCTTGTGGCAACGGGAACGTGTAGATCGCTTCGATCTTCTCGTTGTACGGATTCGTAAACTTCTGAGTGAACTGCACACGCGAAATGAAACCACTGATGTCGGCATCAACTTGTGTGTGGTCGAGTGGAACGGGCACATACTGGGCTGGCCCTGTGGCACCAGCACGAATGCATGCGAGCGTTCCGCAAGTGGGGATTGTGGGCATCTGCGGCGAGTCCGCGTCGTTCAGGCCTAGACTGGAAGCCACAGCCATCGTCGGAAGGCGCAGCGCTGCGGGGGGTGTCGGAGCGTGGGCGGGCATGGCTTCATAACCCCTGCTTGCTTGATAAGCCCTGCGAGCCATAACACGACTTTCCATAGCCCTATCGAAATCGAGCCGCTCTGCTTCAATATCGAGCCGCGCTGCTTCAATCCAGTTCCGCTCTGCTTCAATATCGAGCCGCGCTGCTTCAATCCAGTTCCGCTCTGCTTCAATGACGAGCAGCACATCGGCTTCGCCGAGCGAGTCCCAATCTGAACCGACAATTGCCTGCCCAGCCACGGCCTTACCAGCGATGCCGGGGCGCCCTCCACTGAACGTAGTGGTGGCCTCCGATGGTGCTGAACTCACTGGCTTTTTTGAATCGGTTGTGGAGGTACACGAGAACACCAAAGCCAAAGAAAGGGCTGAATAGGTGCTGACCAACGTCACTTTCATCAATCTTGGGAACATACTCATTCAGATAATCCAATCATAGCCGTTGCTTTAATGCGTTCGCCGCTGGCATCTCCGGCGGCGATCAAGGTAGTTTCAAATGTAGGCTCACCGGTCACACGCAGATGAAGCCGAGCGACACGGGTCTTCCCCGTCGGAAGATCATCAGTGGTATTCCAAGCAGCAAGGATCACACGGTCTTGCATGAGCGCCGCCGCGTCATAGTGTGGAGGCTGCGCAAAGGCAGCGTGCTCACCCCCCTCCACACCAACAAGCTCGACATCACCATGGCCCGTAAATTCAATTTGCCAGGCCCCAAGCGGCGCGTCATAACTGTCCACATAAATATCGACTGGCATGAACCGCACGTCATCTGCAGGCGCGGCATCTGTCATACCCATGAGTCCAATTGCAACAAGGAAGGCCACGCAGATGGCAATGATTCGTGTCATGACCCCGTGTCCTGTGAAACATCCCGTTGAACAACGTGCGCGGTCAACACGGCAAGATCACCTGCGTCGACGCGGCCGTCCCGGTTGAAGTCAGAGAAATCATCGAATCCGCCTTGCTCAATAGTCTTCGCGAGCACAAAGGCATCGAGCACATCAACATGCCCATCCAACGTGACGTCCCACGCCGCCCGGGGCGCGGGCCGGTATCGTGAAACGAGCTGTGGCATCATGAACAGCGATATTGACCCAATCGCCACAACGACCATGGCCGCCACCGCAAGTCGCCGGCCCCACGCTACTGGTCGAGCCACGATATTCAAATCGCCAAGCACCCGCAGATCCAGCTCATCCGGCACACGCTGACGACCCGAAATGCTGGTGAGATCAGCAGCAAGCTGCGGATCTTCGCGTGGGCCCGGGAACTCGATTGGTGGCAATGGGGCAGTCATGACCCTCATACAGCGCGCAAGGGCGGAGAGAGGTTCACACAATCTTGAGAATATTCCACTCTGTTTCGTAACTGCCCCAGCATCAGGTGGACACCATGCTGTACCGCCCCTTCGGCCTACTGCTCAATTGACAAGGCCGCCCTCTGGGCGGCCTTGTCAATCGGGGCGACACGATTCGAACGTGCGACTTCCTGCTCCCAAAGCAGGCGCTCTACCAAGCTGAGCTACGCCCCGTACGGGACGGGAATGATAGCGGAGCCTTTGAAACACTGCCGGAGCCAAGGAGGTACCTTTTCGAAATGCCCCCTACTGAGCCCACCATCCTGCGTCGAACTGAACAATGGCTCGTCCTCGACAAGCCCGCTGGCTGGCACACGGTCTCAGGACGAGGAGATGAGCCCGATGTGGAATCCTGGCTTCGAGTCAGGGTACCGGCTTGCAGCGGGCTTGAAGAAGCAGGGCTCACGCACCGGCTTGACTTGC
>JABJQE010000233.1 GCA_018663565.1 Phycisphaerae bacterium | reverse complement strand
TCAGCCACTGCATCGCGAATTCGCATCGATGCTGCTTCTAGAATTGCTGCGCGATCCTCGATGACCGTGTCCTCGAGAGGAGCGAGGTCAATCACGGCAGCAAATGGTGAGTGTGACACCGTAAACGCAGCCTGCCGATGCGCTGGGTGGTCACCAAGCCGTAACAGGTCAAGAAGCACCGCAACGGCGGGCAAGTCGGCGGCGCCCCCATTCCCTTCTTCGCTCACTGGAACGCCGACCAATCGAAGTTGGTGTGCGATCTCGGCAACCTGCTTGTTCTTGGGGCACAGAATGCCAACACCAACACCAGCTTTCCACCGACGCTCTGCAAGCGATACCACATGCTGCACCACCGCGTCATCATCATCTTCGGCAAGCCATGCAAAAATCCCACCCTCGGTATTGAGTGCCGACTCGTGGTGCTCAAACTTCCAATCCCGAAGTACCTCGCCGATCGGGCCGCCTGGGTAGCACGGTTCAAGATTGCCACGTGCCATCACCAGATCGGGAACCCGCTCGTGTGTTTCCGATGCGCCGAGCAAAGCGGCGTTTGTATCCATAGATTCAAAGGTCGCGTTGACAAAGTCCATGAGGATCTTCGACGATCGGTAGCTCTTGCTGAGTGTCTTCTTTGTAATAGCCCCGTAACCCAACTCTTCGACCCACTGAAGAACCGCTGGTGTACCACCCCGCCATGCATAGATGGACTGCTTTGGATCAGCCACCACTAAGAGGTGCCGCGGGGTGTCATAGGACCCCTCACCAGCGACCATTTCTTCGAGCACTGGCTGCATCACACGGGCCTGCTCCATGGATGTGTCTTGAAACTCATCGAGTGCGATGTCGCGGATCTTGGAGTCAAGCCGCCAGGCCAGTTGATCTGCGCCGATGCTGCTGAGCGCGTCGGCCCTCGCGAGGCGATCGGTAATATCACCAAAGTCGTAACAGCCCGCTTCGCGTTGCCGTCTGCGATATGCAGCATCCAATCCACTGAGTAACTGTCTCCAAACTGACATCTTGGCGCGAATGCGTCGAACCAGATCTGCGCGGGCGTGAGACACCGCGGGACGAATAGCCGCGCAGTAGGACTCGGAGGCGTAATGGCTGGAATACTTATTGTCACCAGTCGAAGCAATCACGATTGAGTTTGTCAACACATCAATCCATAGCCCGTCGTTAATGGCTGCAATGAGTTTGTCATTGGACTTCTTCCAATTCACAACTGTGGTGCCGTCCTTTTTGAGTGGCAATTCAATCGACCCGAGTGCATCAACAACGCCACGAAGGGTTCCATTTGTCTGAGATTCAGCGTCAGCACTAATGGCATCATCTGCCAACGAGTCCACCCAGTCCCATGGATCAACATCATCACTGCGTACTTGACTGCGACGCCACAACGACAACAATCCACCACCACTTGGCCCGCCCCAAATGCGCTCAATGACTTCGTTGTGCGCTGACCCCTTGAGAATCTCCGCCTCAGCCTCGCGGGCGAGTGTGGATATCTCTTCTGGTGTCGATGCTTCCAGCCAGTCATCGAATGCTTGTCGCTGAATAGTTTGCAGCACCGGGTGGTCCGCAATCGTCCAGCCCTCAGGAAGACCCACTTCCTCTGGAAAGGCTTTGGCGAGCCTGCTAAATACACCATCGAGCGTGCTGATTTGCATCCGATCGAGGCAGGCCACGACATCTTCTAGGACCGCCTGCACTTCCTCACTCTTTGCCGAGGGTGTAATAGCGATGCTCTCTGAGAACGCGTGGAGTTCATCGGCGTCTGTTGCGCCCTGTGCAAGATGCTCAAGAATGCGGTCTTGAATCTCACCTGCGGCCTTCCGCGTGAAAGTCGCGGCCAGAATATCGGCCGCGCCCGCATCTCCGGTCAACCGTTTGTGTTCGATCATCCAACCGATGACACTGTTCGCAAGGCCATACGTCTTTCCGCATCCGGCATTGGCGGTGATGAGGGTGCCAACTGATGTCATGCCAGTTGCTCCTCTGCCGCCTCGAGAATTCTTCCAGACGTAATGGTCTCGACGATTTCAGCAGCGTACTTCTCTGCGTCCTCAAGCATGGTCTCGGTCCAGTTGGCGGCGATATCAATTCGGCACTGCGATGCATCTGGCGGAACCAATATGTAGCCGAGACCACCAGCTGGCACTTCTATGCCTGTTCCCCGTAGGAGTACGCGGTAGAGCGGAAGTTGGAGATCACGCCACGTCTTGTCCTTGCCTCGACCTTTGCGGTGCGCTCCATCTGCGCCCGTGGCTTTGCGACCAGACTTGTAGTCGAGCGCTTGGTAGCCGTGGGTCTCGTGCACATCAACGCGGTCAATCTTGCCTGTGAGATATAGACCACCTCGACCTGGGAACTTCTTTGATCGCACATCGGCATCACCGCCAAACCCGTAGAACTGTTCGATGCTGTGGATACGCCAACCTTCAACCGCACGTACTGCCTGCACAGGACCAAGGGCAGAGAGTCGATGCTTCGCCATCGCAAGTTGTAACGCAACGCCTGGGAGTGGGTGATCGCCAATGTTCTCAGCCACATAGTGATCGAGGGCAGCGTGCATATCTCTCACCACTGAGTCTGGATTTGTCTCGGGAACGCCGCGGTCCATTTCCTCTTTCCCCCACTGCTCCACAGCCGCATGAATGAGATTGCCAAATCCCATCGCATCAAGTTCGTGCGCGGTGGAAACCTCTTGAGACTTAATTCGCTTGTCTCGTTCGATGAGGAATGTATAGGGGTTGTCAATGAACCTCTTGAAGCTTGTGACGGACATCGAGGCGATCTGCGGCGTGCCCACTGGCATAGGCTTCGGATCGAATGAACTCTCCTTGTCGAAAATGGGACGTCGACCGGCAAGTGTGGGTGCGAATTCTGTCGTGTCGGACGACATCATGGTGATGATGCGATGAGCAAGTGGTTCGCCGCTGATTCGAAGCAGTAAGCTACTTGGAGGAAGTGGCTCGCCATTATTGTCTCGCTTTGGACACACAAGACGCGTGGATCGGCCACTCTGCAGAATGGCCTCAAACAAGAATGCGTCGCGTGCTTCGCGGCGGCTTCGGCAGGCAAGACCGAGCGCTGCGCGATTAACCTCGGGAAGCCATGCATCAACCGATGCCGCTGTTGGCAACACGCCTTCATTGAGACCTGTCAGGACAATATGCGGCGCATCGTCAAGATGCGCATCAAGCCAACCAAGCACCTCAATACCACCAGTGTGGGTGTGTGATGGTGTTGATGATCCTGCAAGTTGCGATTGAATGAGCCGAATGGCATCGACCGCGAGCATCTCATCGAGACCAGCAGGTAACTCGTGGAGATCAGTCAGAACGGTGTGTAGTGATTCAAATGCTGCATCTTGGATGACGTCTTGTTCCCCGTGGTCAAAGACATCTGTCAAGATGTCCATCAACACAGCAGCCCAATCGGACGCGGGTCTGGGTGTCTCAAGAGTGTCATACAATTTAACGATGGGCTTCAGAAGCGCTACTTCGTCGTCTTGGTTGGCAACTACAGCGAGGTCGTCAATTGATCCTGGGACATGCGTACGCCACATGTCATCCCAGGTTGTCACTGGTGTGGAAACCCCGTGATCCTGTAACCACCACGTCACATCTGGGTGGCGAATCAAATCCGCAAGTGTTGACGCTGTGTGGTGATCGGTGACATCAATGAGCGTTCCAAGCAATTGCCCAACCCGACTCTCACTTACGGGCGGTCCTTCAAAGTGCTCAAGTGGGACGCCCTCGGCAATGGCCGCCGCTTCAAGTGATGGCAAGAGTGACTCATCTGGCACGATGAAGCGAATCTGATCAGCGGCAACTTCGCCAAGATCGGCGGCGTACTCAAATGCTGCGGCGATCTGATCATCAACCGCAGGCACCATTGTGATGTCATCGGTATTGAGCGTGATACCTCTTGTCCGCCACGAATCGATATCAAGCGTTCCATCTGCCTGAAATACAGCACCAAGAGTCGCCTCATCACCGTGCACAATATTGGTCACGGACACCCCAGACTCCGCTGCAAGCTCAAGAACACGCCGCATTCGACCTGGAATCTCGGCTGCGATGAGTGAGATACTGCTGACGCCATGAAGATGCAAATTGCCACGGTCGATCGCGTGCCGGTGCGAATCATCACGGTCAGCAAGATTCATGGATGCAAGCCGTTCCAGCATGTCCTCCCGAAGTGTGGTGATGACCGACCACCGATCACGATCAACCATCACGCCCATGCTTTCGCATCGGTCTGCGACATCACTCGGATCAAGATGTATGGCGGAGAGTTCGCGGCACACTCGGGCGAGACGCTGCGCAAGCGCGTGCGACTCGGCAACCGAGAGCAGATCGTCGTATCCGAGCAGGTCCTGCCGTGTATCAGCATCGAGCGCATGCACCGCCTCAAGCCATGCCAAGCCGCTTGCCAAGCCACTCGCAAGCGAACGTTGTGGCACGATCAATCGATCAAGCAGGCTGCCCGGCGTCAACATCTCGGGCGGAACAAGTCGCTTATTAGCTTCAGCTGCGTGATCGAGCAATAACAACTCAAGCCGCCATCGCGCCCGGCTCGTCGGCAGCACCACTAGGTGCCCAGATAAGTCAATCTCTTCACCGACGGATTGCACCACAAGCTCATCCGCCAAAGCGTGCAGCAAGTGAGTCCCAGCCCCCAAAAATCGTCGCTCAATCATCGCCACGCAGTCTACCCACCCTCCTGGCTCAATCGCTAGTCACTTTATATATGGCCTTGAATCATGCATATGAATGCAGGCCACTGATCGTGAAGTTGATGATGATCCAATTGAAAATCATCACGATGCAGCCAATGACCGCTAGCCATGCAGTCCAGAGCGCTTTGTCCTTGACCTTCATTCGCACATGAATCAGGATCACAAATATCAAGAATGTATTGAGTGCAAAGGTTTCCTTTGGATCCCACCCCCATGGACGACCCCATGAATGGTCGGCCCAAATGGCGCCCATTACGATTCCAGCCCAAAGCAAGATGAACGATAGTTCGACGAGCACCATGGTGGCACCATCGAGAACTTGACCAAAGGTGGTCTTCTCAGCTGTCAGCGCAGTTGTTCCATCTGGTCGTGGTGACATGAGGAACCCAGCTCCACCTGCCTTCGCAAAGTCGCTGCTTGCATCGACTGTTCCAAATAGGAACTGCATGAGACGGCGAATCAAGAACAGCCCTGCCGTCATGGCTGCTAGGAAGATCAAAACATACGAAAAGATGATCACATTGGTGTGAATATGCAGCCATATGTCATGCAGCACTGGCATCTTGTTGCCAATCGCTGAGTTGAGATGCACTGGGTCAAGGTGCGCGGCCATCAGTGCCACCATTGAACACACCGCACTACCAAGCAAAAAGAGGCCACTCATGCGAGTTCGCCGGACAATGACTTCCATGATGATGGCAAAGACACCGCCATACCAAGCGCTGGTTGTCACCGCCTCAAACATATTGGTGTTTGGCCACCTACCAGAAATATACGTCCGCAAAATGACTGATGCGGTTTGTAATCCAAAGGCAAACAGGAAGATAAGTAGTCCACCCCAGAAGGCGCCGCGCCATCGATACACCACCCACATCAAAAGCACCGCAACAGCGAGTACATAGAAAATCCATCCCCATGTAAAGCCTCGCCACTGGAAGTACATGCTCTCGGTACGAAGTCGATCTGCAGATGGGTAGAGCTCTGGATTCACGCTTCTGAGCGTCGCAGCTAACGCGGTGGCTGACTGTGACACACCTTCAACATCGCCTGCAAGCCACGCCGACTGTAAATTGGTCCACGCTACAGCAACTGGTGAGGTTGGATCCTCTTCAACAACTGCGTCTATTCTGGACCACGGCTTCTGAGCAGCGTCTACGCCGACAGGTGGCACCAACAACAGTTCATCTCGAATAATGTCGGGGTTTGCCACCATGAGCGCTGTGTCTATGGCCTGCACTGGCTTTGCAAATCTCATGACATCAGTCCGCATGCGACTCAGCATGGATCGAACATCGGGGTGTATTAGGAACCCTCGTGGTGCAAGACCTTTGTCAATAAACCGATCGAGTCGCTCATCACTCGCTTCAATTGGCCGAGCGGTGCTATCACGCAACGCGCGAGCAATCTCAACGCGTACCAACCTATTCTTGACGTAATAGAGATCTTGATCGATCCACACCTGGGGACGAAGCATGACATCCATCATGGCAATGCGGGGCTCTAGCCCACCTGGCTTGCGAGGGCCGCTTATCCAATTCATGGTGTCTCGCGCGAAAGACTCAAATGATTTCAGCCGGCCGTCTTGCCAAATCGTCACCTCATCGAGCGGTGAGAGGTCGATGGACTCATAGAAATTTGGCGCCGAATCTGTTGACACTGCGACAGGCGAAGCGGTGACTGATCCACCAAGCATGGCTACGCACACACAGATGAACCAAATCACGAGGCCACCTCGGCATTGCTATACACACCAAGAGCGGCGCGACGCTTGATCATTGGCTTGACATAGAACGCGTAGATCATGCCAATTACACTCAGAACACAACCAGCCAGCATCGTCCACACGCCATTTCGGTTTCCGACACCAAGCACTGTGAAGTTTCTGCCCCTCGAGGGAACACCTCCGCGAGTGCCACCTGGATCTGGGGGATCCCACTGCGACTGGAAGAACCACAGACCATCGTGTTCAGTCGGGGCATTGACGCTGACTTCAGCGGACTTAAGGGTGCCGCTCTTGTCTTCAAATCGAACATTGCTATGCCAATTCAACACGCTGCTGACGCTGCCGGTAAAGCCGCCCACATGCGAGGCAATCTCAAATCCATCAAGTGATACGGTCGCGGTCAGGGGGTGACTACGCCGCGAGAACATCATCTCAAGAAGCCGGCCATCTTCGAGCTCCACCATCGTTGGTGAGTACCGGAACCCAAGAATCGATTCGTTGGCTGACTCAAATGGATAGTGGTGAAGCGGAAGCCAAGCAGACCGGTCCGATTGACCGGGCACCACCACCCGCACCATGCTGAATTGATTCGCTGCCGCGCGATCGCGTTGATACAACGGGATAATCGCTGGTTTGGTTTCCAGTTGAACACTTGGCGCCCAATCATCAACTGTCAATGTGATGCCCGCGGTGAGATTGATTGGTTCACCAACCAACACTGCAACGGTGCGTGGGTTCTTGCTGGGAAGCGCTATTCGCAACCGAAGTTGATCAGATTGAGGGCCGGCCAACAACATCAAATTGGCATTTCCAATTGTAGGTGGCACGTAGGTTGTCAAAATTCGGTCATCGGGGGTTCCGGCCCCATCATGTGATGCGTCACCATCTAGACCCATGTCTGCGTTTCGCGTGGGGTCATCAAATACCCAACGAAGCCACGTCGTATCACCGTCACTGATCTCGACCCGGGCCATCGAAATGGTTTGGCCTGCAATAAACAAATCGTCATCGAACCGTTGAACACGCCATGAGAATGGTGTGCCTTCAATTTGAGTCATCGTTAGATCAGGATTCACTTCGCTGACCGCTTCAATAGGCACGGTGATGTCTACGCCAGCTGCTGGAATTGAAAACTGAAGCCGGGGCACAACACTCGCCTCAATGTCAGTGTCATCACTTACCCATGTGATGTCCATTTTGTCAGCTGGAGCAGTGGACTGGGTGGGGTCTGCGGCGAAGACATCATGAGTCTGACTGCGACCGTCGGGCGTGTTGAGGGTGGCCCTCGCCCACGTTGCGTGCGTGCCGTCGTTGACTGGTACGGGGCGTGGTTGCATCACGGCATAACGCACATAATCGCTCACAACGAGTTCGTTGCCAGCTAAAGGATCTTGTTCCGCCCTTGCTGGCACTCGAATCGAAATTCCATCCACAATGGGTGATTCCCCTGCCGCAGACCACACTCTTCCTGGGGCGCCAATGCGGTCATTGAACCGGGGAAGACCATCTAGTGGTCGTTCGATCCATTTGGTCACTGGATGAGCGCGGCCAAACTCATCAATCACAACTTCCCGTAAGTAGATAGATGAGTGTGCCTGTAGATAGAAAGTGTCTTGCTGATCAGGGCCAATTGTGATCGACAACTCTTCGTTCACAAGTGGTGTGCCGAGCACTTTCTTCGCGCGGGCCATGGGTTGGTTGTGGTTTCCACTTGGAACAATGTCCTCGGTGTACTCGGGGTACCCCGCAATCACCTGCCGCATGAATGATTCATCTGGGCCTTCAACTGCGATCGTTACCGCATAGGTCTGTTTGCCTGCGTCGTCGCCGCTCAAGAGCGACCACTCTGGATCAATATTTGTGACCCGAAACGACCATACATCACCAGCAGTACCAACCATTGTTTGGGCACCGGGCATCGCTCGCATCTCAAGGGCGTCATATCCGGGCACTGTGATGTGTAGTCGCCCCCGCGCAACCGCAACATCGCCTTCAACTTTCGTACCAAAGTAAATAACGCATCCGATCGTCATCACAATGATGCCGGCATGAATCATCCACACTCCCGCGTGCACCGCAGTAAGTGGAATGCGGCAGATCGTGACGATCGCCATATTCACACAAAGCAAACCCATCAATGTGAAGAATGGCCACCAGTTGAACCATTCATATTCGGTCATCTCAAAGAAGCGGCTCTCGCGAAGCGGGTACCACGTTCCTGGCTCCCAGATTTCGATACTCAGCGGGATACCAGCTGAGCCAATGGAGCAGTACACAAACAAGGCTGTCATCAGCGTGATGCCGAACCAAATAGTGTTCAAAAGGGCCAGTGGACCCGGCAGGAAGTGTTTTTGAGTGGCCTGTGTCATGAATTGTGGATTCTACATGCGGCTTATCTGGGCATGGGGGCCATATCCCCACTGACTGCCATATCTCAGACCTTATTACAGGCCAATATGGGTGTTTTTGGTTGCGATGACCCGACCCGCTTCCACATAATGGACGGGATTGGATTGAGTGGTTTATTGGAAGCTAAACAGAGATGTGAGATCACAAATGAAGATGGTAGTGAGGGGATTTGTCGGGAGCGGCACTGTGATGCCAGTGGTGTCGTTAGCGCATCATTTAGTGGTAGTCGCAATTGCTACGTCGGCGATTTCCGTCACGGCCGTGGGGCAACAACGTACCCAGCTGCAAAGTGATGGGTCATATGGTCTCATCTCGCATGCCCTGAGCGGCAGCCACGGCTCTGGTGCCGAGGCCGGGGCCAGCGTTGCTATCGATGGCGACTTCGCTGTTGTTGGTGCGCCCCATCTGGGTCCAAACAATCGCGGGGCGGCATTCGGTTGTAGCGGCACCGCCACGCCTGACCCTTGGGTTGTCACGGTTGACTTTCAGGAACTTGTGCCGACGCCGGACGGTTCCAAATTCGGCACAGCAGTTGCGGTGGATGGATCCGTGGTCGCCATCAGCGCGCCGGGCACGTCGGAAGGCATCGTGTATATTTTCATGCAGGATGAATGGGGCGATTGGCATGAGATAGATGAAATCTCCAATCCCATGGGTCCATCAAGTGGGCAGTTCGGCGCAAGCCTTGCGTTGGGTGATGTGCTTGTCATTGGTGATCCCGGTGCCAACAACGGCGATGGGGTTGTGCACATCTTCGATGTAGCTGGTGGCGCTGCAAATTTTATTGCAACGCTGCACGGTCCTATCCACGTGGAGCCCGGCGGGAACTTCGGTAACGATGTTGCACTCCTAGGCACCACACTCGCCATTGGAGCGCCGGGCCCCTTGGGTGGTGCTGGTGCCGTTGGTGGTCGCGTAAGTATCTACGACGTCAATCCCGGCGATCCCACGCCGGTGCTGTTGGATGTGGTCATTGAGGGCGGGTCACATGAATTGTCGCAATTCGGGTTCAGCGTCGCCCTGAGTGAGAGCGGCGCAATACGCGCCTTAGCAGCGGGTATGCCCGGCATGGATCTTATGCCCGAGGATCACGGTACCGTCGAGGTGTACAGGGACTCGGGGGACGGGCAATGGCTTCTCGAGGCTTCACTGGCTCCCAACACCACAACCAATATAGATGGGTTCGGCGCAGCCGTTGGAATGGGCGGCGACCTACTCGCGGTAGGTGCTCCATATACCACGAGTACTGCCGCTGCGAATGGAACTGGCGCCATCTATCGCTATTCACCAACCAGTGGTACCTGGTTGCACGAGACGACGATTCATCCCCAGAATGCCACTGGTGGGGAACAATTCGGCGCGGCGGTCGCCGTGAGCCCGGGCAAGGTGGTATTTGGCGCGCCGAAGCTGGCGAGTTTTGTTGGGCAGAACACGGGGCAGGCCCGGCTGTACGAGGAACCCGACGATGGAGAGTGGCAGAACGACCCTCGTTCGACGCTGCCCATTGTCCTGGATCGATCGTTCTTTGGCGGCGAGGATCCCTCGCCTCAATTCGCCGCGGAAATCGCTTTGTCTGGGCAAGTAGCGCTCGTGGGAAACCCCGCAGCGGGGCAGATCTACATTTTCCGCCGAGAAGGCGGTGCTGGTGCGTCTTGGCAGAACACGTACCTTCAAGTGCTTCCGCCGGAGACCAATAAACCGCCGTATCGATTCGGTGAGCATATTGTGATGTCGGGCGATATCGCCGTGGTTGCGGCCCCGTACGAGGACATCGGGGGTGAGGTGTATGTGTATCAAGACGCCTCGGGCGTGGGTATGGACTGGGTACTGGTGCAGATCATGCAGCCCGCGGGTGGCGATTCCAGTGCTCTGGGCGCCGGCATCGCGATGAAGGAAGTCGACGGCCAACTGTGGCTTGCCGTGGGTGAGCCAGGCAATATCTTCGATACCCAAAACTCAGGTGAGGTCCACCTGTACACCTGGAATGCAGGGTCAGGGCAGTTCACTCTCAACACCACGCTCACCAATCCAGGCTATGTCGATGGCGAGAGTTCGTCCTTTGGCAACACGATCGCGCTGGCTGAATCGTCAACCTCCTCGCTGCTCGTGGCGGCAAGCGACATAGGGTCCTATCCCGCTGGACGCGTCGACATCTTCGCCGAGACAATCGGCGCTGGATTCATACCCCAGCAGACACTGTTACCTGAGTCGAGCTACTACGAGTTTTTCGGAGCAGCGGTGTCCTTTGACGACGAAATTCTGGCAATCGCATCGTCGACTTCCGACTTTAGGGGCAACATCAGCGCCTACAGACGGTCCGTGCCACTGCGTGGTGATCGGACCGGCTGGACTGACTACATTTACACATACAACTTGGGGTCCGACGCCGGAGGATCCAATGGTGGCGTCTTCGACGGCTTTGCCACCCAGGTGGAAGTTGTGACAAGTCCGCGACGGATCCTCGCAAGCGCGCCTGGGGTCGACTACATGGAGATCAATGCCGGGTGTGTGTATTCGTTCGCGCCGTCGGCTTATCAACCAGGGCAGTGGAACCTCGACGCGGTGCTGACGTCTGCATCAGCCGTACCCGGCGATGCCGCGGGGCCCTTCGCCGTCGGACCTGACACGGTGCTGGTGGGGTGTCCCGGCAGCGACGATGCCGTGGCCACGCCTCGGCGGATTCTCGATTTCGCATTTGGTGAGACGGTGTCCTGGATGTGGCAAGGTGGGGGCAACATATCTGAGACCTCGCTTTGGTCCGGAGACACCAATGGTGCCAATGGACGGTTTTCGCTGCTGCTCGCAGAAGACTATGCCATGAACTTCGATATCCAGCAGTGGACGGGATCCTTGGAGGTTGCGTTCAATGACATCATGCTTGAGCTCATGGGTTACACCGACCGTGAAATTACGGGAGATCTTCTAGTGAGTTCCCCGGCTGCTGAAGACATGGCAATCGTGGACCTCAGAGATGGCCATCTGCTGATAGGGAACGACGTTGTACTTGGCCCTGCTCTGGGCGCACAGAATCGATACGACTTGATTGGAGGCCTGCACTTCCATGCCGCCAGCATCACCATTGGAAACCGGCTGGAAATGTCTCAGGGGAGTTCGCTCTTGATGGAATTGATGCCACCAAGTTCCCGTGACGATGGGGACCCTCCCACCGAACCATCTCCAACAATCGTGGCTGATCAAGTGGTTCTACGTGGCACTTTGTTTGCTGAGGTTCGACCTGAAGGTGACATTTTCCTCGAGGGTGATCAGTTCGAACTGATCGCATCTACTTCCGATCCCATCCAGGGCGGCTTCGATGCCATCGTGCTGCCTGGGCTGCCAAATGGGCTGGCCTTCGAGTTAGTGGATGTTCCTGGTTTTCGTGGTCCCAGTGGGAGCACGCTAACTGCCACGGTCGTTTCGCTTGCGGGCCTACTCGACTTCGGTGACCCCAACTCCACAACAGTCGCCGGCGACCCGACGGGCGTCGAGGTGGTCGATCTCACGGGAGATTCTGCCGAGGAGATCTGCGTCACACTGGCCGGCTCTCCTGGACAGTTGGTCATATTCGAGAACGACGGTGCAGGCGGTATCTCGCAGCAGATCATCATCCCGACCGGCGATGAACCAGTTGATATCAG
>JABJQE010000232.1 GCA_018663565.1 Phycisphaerae bacterium | reverse complement strand
CCACTCCCAGCCTCCACCAGGCTCGGAATAGTCGGGGGAATCAAAATTCTGCCAGCCGCCAATGTGAGGACCAAAGGCGTAGTTATTGTTGTAGCCCCAATGGGTATCATCACTCAGTAAAGTACTGATGATCCAATTGTCTTCTTCACTGGTTACTGGCGTAGCCAAATCGCCGCCGGACTGAATTGCGAGACTGTTCGCCATGCTCCAACTCAGATTAGGGCCGACATAGACCGCTTCATACCAATGCCCATTCCCCCCTTCAGCCTCAGTCCACTGATCCGCTTGCGCGCACACAGATCCAGTTACGGCCAACACGGCCACGCCAATCGCATATCGCTTCATCGTATTTCTCCCTCGGGGCCCCATTGCCCAGAACGGCTACGAGAATAGTGAATGTCATAGAGGAGGTCAACGTCCCTATATGCCTGTGGATAAAGCAGATGGGCACATCGAAGGAATGCCCCCTCAGCCCGCATCCCACGCAGCGATGATGCCGGGAAGCACTCCCTCGAGTACCTCCATGCGATCCCGTGAGATGCCGGCTTGGTGAAGACTGATCGCGGTTTCTGCGAGTTCACCTTCAAAGTGTGTCTGCCCGACGTTGATGCCGATACCGATGACCGCGACCCCGTCCGCCTGCTCGATCAGAACACCTGCGAGTTTGCGCCCATCGAGACAAACGTCATTGGGCGCCTTGACTCGAAGTCGCCGCGGAATCCACTGGCCGAGTGCGACTGCAATCGCATCGGCGATGTCACGAGATCGCTCCGGCAGAGTGGTCGCCGGCAAGACAACACTGAAAGCAAGCCCCCCATCCCCGGTGTCGGCCCATTCGTTCCCCCGCTGCCCGCGCCCGGCGGTCTGCCGACCCGCGAGTACCACGGCGCCGAGCCCGAGCGGACGCGCTTGATCCTGCGTGCTTGCGCACTCTGCAATGACGCGGCACTGTCTCAGCGGCGGCCCGATCCGCTCGACCAGCGATTCGAGTTTGTCCGGCCAATGCGCAATTACCGAAATATCATTCACGCATCGAGTCCGATGTCCAAGATCGTCGCGTCTCGCGTAATAGCCCCCACCGCAATGCGGTCGACACCGCTTTCGGCAGCGGCTCGGACAGTATCGAGTGTGATCCCGCCGGAGGCCTCAAGTTTGACAGCCGGCGCAACGTCATCGCGACGCATAACCGCCTCCTGCATCACTTCGGGTGACATATTGTCAAGCAGGATGATGTCAAGGCCAGGAAGTGGCAAGACAGCGTCCAACTGCTCCAGCGTGTCAACCTCGACTTCAACGAATGCGAGCGAGCGGTCGGACCTGGCCGCCGCGATCGCGCGGCTGAGCGCCGCTGCCATCTCGACCGGTGACATTCCGGCAAAGTGATTGTCCTTGAAGAGTGCTGCATCATGAAGTCCCGTTCGGTGCGAGATGCCACCTCCACGCAGCACGGCATACTTGTCCCACAGGCGAAGGCCGGGCATCGTTTTCCTGGTGTCCGTGATGAGGGCATCTGTCCCTGCAATCGCATCGACGAATCGCCGTGTGCATGTGGCCACCCCGCAGAGCCGTCCAAGCAGATTGAGAATCGTCCGCTCCAATCCCAGAATGGCGCAGCGATCGCCCGAGAGCGTGCCGAGTGCCTCACCCACCGACGCGGTCTCGCCGTCGCGCATCGTCGGCTGTAGCGTCAACCCCCAGCCAAGTACCTCGAGCCCGCGAACGACTGGCTCAAGCCCGCAGACCACAAGATCTTCCCTCGCAACGAGTCGCATCGACGCGTGCTCACCGACTTCGACAAGCACCTCGGTTGTGATATCCCCCTCATCGATACCGTCTTCACGCACCCACCGATCAAGGTCGTCCACAATCACATGGGTCGGAAGCAAGGTCGCCGCATTCATCCACGAAGTATATAGGCACGCAGCCTCCCGCCTTCCGAAGTATCTTCCCGGCATGAGCACTGAACCAACCATCTTCGGACGCATCCTCGATGGTGAGATCCCATGCCACCGCGTGTATGAAGACGAACACGTGCTCGCCTTCCTTGACGCCGGACCGCTGAGCCTTGGGCATGTGCTGGTCATCCCAAAGGAACGCGCCGCGTTTCTGCATGAACTCTCAGATGATGCAGCGGCAGCAATTGGACGCGTGCTTCCACGCATTGCCAGAGCGGTCGTGGCCGTCACCGGTTGCAGTGACTACAACGTGCTCCAAAACAACGGTGCCGCTGCGAACCAAGCCGTCTTCCACGTGCACTTTCACATCATTCCCAAGCACTCCGACGGAAGTGGCTTGGGTATCGAATGGAAAGCTGGCGAACTCGTCGGCGGCGAAGGACTTGCCGCCGCTATTGAAAACTCGCTATGAGCGAGGTCCACGACGATGACCGCCAGCTCACTCCTGAAGAGGCGCCCACTATTCCACTTGACTCGGCAAGAAATCAAGCGCCAAGACATGCGACTGAAGATCTGAAACTTGATGTGAACACCGCGCAACACATGGTTGGCGACCGCTATCGAATTGAATCGATTGCAGGCGAAGGGGGAATGGGCCGAGTCTTTGTCGCACATGATCAACGCCTCAATCGCCGGGTCGCAATCAAGTTCTTAACTGGGGCGATAGGCTCCACTGCAAAAACGCAAGTATTGGATGAAGCCAGAGCCATGGCGGGCATCCGTCATGCCGGAATTGCGCCTGTCTACGAGGTAATTTGCGATGGCGAGGCGCCCTTCCTCGTCATGGGGTGGATTGACGGCATCGAACTTGACGCGGCATGGCAGAACTTCGATCTCAAGCAGCGAGTTGCATTGATTGCGCAAATCGTCTCCGCGGTGACCGAGTTGCACGACGTGGGCCTGTTGCACTTGGACATCAAGCCTCGCAATATTCTCGTTGATCGCGCAGGCACACCTGTTCTAGTGGACTTCGGTTTAGCACGGGCAAGTGCTGAAACGCCCGGCACCTCATCAGGCGGAACGCCAGGCTATGCAGCCCCTGAACAATTCACGCATGAGTTTGCGCCAGGTCCCCCATCGGATGTGCACGCATTGGGCGTACTGCTCTTCAGGGCCATGACCAATCAACTTCCGTGGTCGGCCATTTCACAGGAACACTTTCTCAAGACAATCCAAACAACAAATCCGAAAATGCCAGAGGAACTCTCGCCTGGGGCGCCATGGCCGCTGCAACGAATCACGATGGCGGCTTTGGAACGCGACCCCGCCCTGCGATATCCAGACGCCCGCAGTCTTGGACTTGACTTAGCCCGGTACATACGAGGCGAACTAGTTGCGGCGCGACCGTCTCAACTGACCAACCAATTCAAAGAGCAGGTACGCCAGCGACAGGAAGACACGCGGGCTTGGCAGCGTCAAGGGCTCGTCACCAATCGAGAGGCGACCCAACTCGAGCGGCTGTATGAGACGATCCAACGGGCTGAATCGCATTGGATTGTGGACAGCCGCCGGCTCACGATCTCGCAAGTCACGCTGTACCTCGGAGGATGGCTCATTCTGCTTGCCATGACTGTCGGGTTAGCGGCTGGGTGGTCCGCATTAAGCGACGCAAGTTGGTTGAGGTGGGCCCT
>JABJQE010000022.1 GCA_018663565.1 Phycisphaerae bacterium | reverse complement strand
GAGCGGGTTGGCGTGGCATGCCCGGCGGATAGCGATTGGCAACAGGAGTTCGAGGCGGCCTTCCCGTGGGAACCGACCCGTGACCAGGCGTCAGCATTTGCAGCCGTTGAAACAGATATGCAGCACCCTCGGCCGATGGATCGGCTGGTGTGCGGTGACGTTGGATTTGGGAAAACCGAGGTAGCGATTCGAGCAGCGTTTCGCACGGCGGCAGCAGGGCGGCAGGCCGCCATCTTGGTGCCGACCACTGTGCTTGCCGAGCAGCACGAGCGTACATTTAGAAACCGCTTTGCGGGGTATCCGTTCCGCGTCGAATCAATGAGCCGGTTCAAGACGCCTGCTGAGCAGCGGGAGGTTCTTGCCGCGCTCGTAGCGGGTGAGGTGGATGTGCTTGTCGGTACGCACCGGCTGCTCAGTAAGGATGTGCACTTCAAGGATCTTGGTCTTGTCGTGATTGATGAAGAGCAGCGGTTTGGCGTGGAGCACAAGCAACGGCTCTTGCAGCTTCGCGCAACGGTTGATGTGCTGACCATGACCGCCACGCCCATCCCGCGGACGCTTCATATGTCAATGATGGGACTTCGCGACATTAGTAGTTTGCAGACGGCGCCAGTGGACCGCAGGGCAGTGGTAACCGAAGTGATGCCGTGGAACGAACATCGCTTGCGGGCAGCCTTGCAGCGAGAACTCGCCCGCGAAGGGCAAGTGTTTGTCGTCCACAACAGGGTGCGGGATCTTGACGACATTGCAGATGCCATTCACCGATTGGTCCCAGATGCCAAGATCGTCACTGGTCACGGGCAAATGTCACCGAAAGAACTTGAACGCACCATGTTGGCATTCATGCGGCATGAAGTAGACATATTGGTGGCCACGACGATCATTGAGTCTGGCATCGACATCCCCAATGCCAACACCATCATTATCAACGATGCCGACCGGTTCGGACTTGCGGACCTTCATCAGCTCCGCGGTCGTGTTGGTCGCTCGAGGCACCGGGCCTACTGTTACCTGCTGCTGCCCACGACCCGAAACGTGCGGCCTGAGGCCAAGCGACGACTGCAGGCCGTCGAGTCGTTCTCTATGCTTGGGGCGGGCTTTCGTATCGCGCTGCGTGACCTTGAACTTCGCGGGGCTGGGAACCTGCTTGGTCCTGAACAATCCGGGCATATAGCGGCGGTGGGATACGAGTTGTACTGCCGGTTGCTTGAGCAGGCAGTTGACGATCTGAAGTCTGGCCGCGGGCCGCAAGACAAGCCGGCTCTGCTAGACGTGGGGTGGACCGGCTACTTCCCAGAGGCGTGGATTCCTGGGGACGCTCGCCGCCTCGATGGCTATCGCCGATTGTGTCAAGCGCGAAATGCATCAGGTATCGATCAGGTCATGACCGACCTGCACAGCGCATATGGACCAATACCTGCTCCGGCCGCTCGGCTTCGGGCATGCTGCGAGCTTGGCGTACTGCTTGGCAATGTCTCGGTCACTGCAATTCTTCGTCGGGATGCCGACTTGGTGCTGCAGACGTCGCAGCCGGTTGAACTGCTTCAGATGATGCAGTCCCTGCCCGGCCGTGTTCGACGAGTAGGCGAGCGATCACCATCGGGTACTGGTGAGATATGGTGGCGACCGCCGATCAGCAAGATGACATTGAAGGCTGTCTTGAAACATCTGCGGCGTGTCTTGAGTTCCTCTCGGAGTGCCTCGACCTTATGAATCTCCTGCAGATGTTGGCCTTGGAGATTCCGCTCGCCATCGCGCTCGTGGCGGTGTGTGATCGCCTAGTCCGAGTTCGGCGTGAGGCGGCTCGTGCAGCTCGGCTCGTGACGGTGTTGTGGATCCCGATCGTGGTGGTGCTGCCTGCTCTTGGACTGAGCGCTGCGAGGGGTGGTGATCTGAGCATGGGGTCCTTTGCCGCTATTTCAGTTGGCCCACTCATTGCGGCCATCGCGGCGCCATTGCTGATTGTCGGGGGGCGTTGGTGGAAGATTGACCAGTGGCATGCAGATGATCGAATTCCGCTGGCCTGGCCAGCAGTAGGTGTCCTGCTCTTATGTCTTGCCGTGGCCGGCCGGGTGCCTGAATTCATCATGATCGTGACCTTTGCCGTTGGGGCCGTGCTGCTGTGGATGGAAACGCTGCCCCGAGCGGGTGAGAGCCATGGGGGCGAAGGGAGTGGCTGGGCAATACTGGCGGTATTGCTCGCCGGCGGGATGGCCGCTGTTGGCGCGCAGTCGACGGCCGGGTGGCCGCTGATGCTGGTGGTGCTCGGGACTGCTGGCCTGATCGTGTGGCGGACATCATTACATCTGGGCCGGCGGCGGGCGATTGTGTCGACCGGCTGGGCCGCCATGCTTGGACCAGTGATTGCGATTGGATTGCTCGGCCAGCAGGGACTGCAGGCGACGTTACTCAACACCTTCGGAACTGATATTTCGTTCGTGGGCTACCGCACTGTAGGTGGCCTGGAGATGCTGCTACTGCCCGGCGTGTTGCTGCTATTCGTGTGCGGGCTGATCGCGGGCTGGGCCCGGTGGTCCGATCTGCGGGGCCGGCTAGCTGCCATGTTGATGGTTGGGCTTGGCGTGTTTTCAATCGCCGTCATGATGTCAGGGCTCGGGCCCTAACTCCGACAAGAGTTGTGATTCAAGTTCGATCGGTTTCTCGGCCGATGCACGCTACAGACCACATGGATGTGGTTACGCTGCTCGTTTGGCCGCTTGTGTCACATGAGCCGTTCTGAGAGTCAAGGAAGACGACCGCATGCTGACCGATCGCCAACGCGAGATTTTGCCCACCACCCGCGAATCGACCACTCACAAGTTTGCAGTGGCCGGCTTTGAGGGGTATTTGACGGTTGGTCTTTTTGACGATGGTCGGCCAGGTGAGATCTTCATCAAGATGAGCAAAGAGGGCTCAACCCTCTCCGGTCTTATCCAGGGCTTCTGCCGAAGCTTCTCGATTTCCCTGCAGTACGGATTGCCGATTGACGACGCTGTTCGGCGATTCAAGGGCATGCGATTTGAACCATCCGGCGCGACGAGCAACCCGGACATTCCGATGGCGACGAGCATTCTTGACTATATCGCGTGTTATCTCGAACTGATGTATGGCGCGGCGGCTCAGGAAGCGATTTCGGTGGGGCGTCCTGAGGTGGCGTGAGAGGATCTTCCGCAGCGTGTTCAGAACACATATGACAAGGGCTCAGGTATCACATTGGATGCCTGAGCCCTTGTCATATTGGGGAGATTCGGTTCAGCCTTCAGCAGTAGGTGCTTCTTCTGGCTCGGCCGCAGGGGCTTGGGCAGGCGGTGCTGGGGCGGCTACAGCCTTCTCGATCAACTCGCCCTCATCGTCAAACTCCATCTCGTTTCGCTCTTCGAGCGGTTGGTCAGGTTCAACAATGAGCGTGATCTCAACGCGGAGGTCAGCCTCGAATTGAATTGGAATCTCATAGGTACCAATTCGACGAATGGATGAGGGAAGGCGGACCGCGCGTATTTCAATGCCGCCGAATCCAACCTGCTCGAGCGCTTCGGTGATGTCACGCTGCGTGACGGAGCCATATAGGCCACCACGGTCGTTGCAGGATCGGACGAGCGTGAGCTCGACTTCTTCCATGCGTGCTGTGAGTTTTTCGCGGTCGTTGCGTTGGGCAGCGACCTGAGCGAGGGCGGTTGTACGCTCGGCCTGGAGTTCGGCGATGCGTTCGTCGCTTGGAACCTCAGCAATCTGCATGGGAAGCAGGAAGTTGCGTGCGTAGCCCGTACGGACCTTCACGACATCGCCCACGATGCCGAGGTTCTCGACATTCTCATTCAACAAAAGTTCAATTGTTCTACGGCTCATATGCGGTGTCCTCCTTGAGGAGTTGAGGAGCGCCTTGCCGCGGCGCCCCAGCGTCAGTGGTTGCGGCTTCCAACGTCGGAAGTCGCATGAATCAAATCAAATCAGAACGGAATATCGTCGTTGGAGGGACCACTGCCGTAGCCGCCAGTATTGGCCGGTTCTTGCTGGTGTGAACCACCTTGTGAACCACCTTGTGATCCGCCGCCCTGGCGGCTATCAACAAACGTAAAGGTGTCAACAACTACGAGAAGTTTGGATCGCTTGTTGCCATCGCGATCTTGCCACTCGTTGAGACGAAGTCGCCCCTCTACAAAGACAGGCCGCCCCTTGGTCAGGTATTTCGCCATTGTCTCGGCGGTGCGAGCCCATGCTTCGCAGTCGACGAATGTGGTCTCTTCCTGATTCTCACCATTGCTATTGCGGTACCGGCGGTTGACGGCAATACCGAAGTTCGCGATGGCGGTGTTGTTCGCGGTGTGCTTCAGTTGCACGTCCCGCGTGAGGTTGCCCATCAGGAATACTTTGTTGACATTTCCAGCCATTGTTCTGGGTCCTTCATCCAAGCCTAAGGCGGGGATTCTACACGACACCGGGGGGGGTCAGCGAAGAATTGCCAAAACGCTTGAGGTTCACGAAGCGGTGGTTTCTTCAGTCTCTGTGGCTGATTCCGCAAGATCCTCTTCGGTCGCCTCAGTTTCAGTCTCAGCAGCAGGCTTTGCCTCTTCGTCAGTGGCCTCTGTGGTCTCTCGCTCAGACTTTGTGGTTACTCGCACGGAGCTGGCCGCTTCGTCGGTCTTCTGCTCGCCGCGGAGTTTGATCTCTTCGGCGAGGTCGGTGCGGCCTTCGGTCTCTTCAATCTGCTCGACCGAGAGGTGATCTGCCCGCGTAATCAGGAAGCGGACGAGGTCTTCAGAGAGCAGCAGGTTTCGCTCGAGGGACGCCATTTTGTCGCCAGAGAGTTTGAAGTACCCCAGGAAGAAGACACCACGCGTATTGCCCTTGATGGGGAATGCGAGTCGGCGGTCATCCCACTTGCGGAATGCCATGACTTCGGCGCCGACCTTCTCGAGGTGAGCAAGCACGTGGTCGCTTGCCTCGCCAAGATTGGCAGTGGCTGATTGGGGGAAGAGGAACATGGCCTCGTACGTATTGATCGTGATTTCTGACATGTCAGAGTTTCTCCTCCGGTGAGCCACTTGGCTCCCGGTCGGCGTTGAACGCGTTCATGGCGGCGGTAGTGCCGCGGGTTATCCAGCAATTGGCCGCATCGGCGGCCTGTTCTATGCCCAGTTCGACATCATCAACTTGATCGTCGCGAAACCGCCCGAGCACATACGAGGACAGGGGAATCTGTCCAGGTGCATCGATGCCGATGCGCACACGAGCCCATCGGTCGGTCCCAAGATGGGACGTGATGTCGCGAAGACCATTGTGCCCGCCAGTGCCACCCGACTCGCGAACGCGAATCCGTCCACATGGAAGGGAGGTGTCATCTACAAGGACGAGCAGATCTTCTTCAGGCGTGAGTTTGTAGAACCGAACCGCTTCGCTGACTGCTTGGCCGGTTCGATTTACAAAGGTGGTGGGCTTGAGCAGCAGCACTTTGTCCTCAGTTAGCGTCGACTCCAGGACCGCGCCCTGGAATTTGCTTCTGGCAATTTCGCCCGGGGCAATGCGACGTGCGAGGCGATCGATCGCCTCAAACCCAACATTGTGTCGGGTCCGGTCGTATTCTGTTCCGGGATTGCCTATGCCAACGATCAGACGCATGGTGTGTACTCAGTTCGGGCCTCAGCCCTCACCCTCCGTCTCATCATCGGGCTTCTCGGCAATGACCTCTGGCTGTGCCTCGCCGCCATCGGCTTCGGTGGCTTCAGCATCATCATCGGTGGCCTCAGCCTGGAATTCGATATGGCAGATGTGCTTATCGGGGTCGAGAAGCGCTTCGACACCATCTGGCAAGTTCAATTCGCCGATGGTCAAGGCTTCCGTCATGTCGGTGATGTCGAAGGTGATCTCTGAGGGGATGTCCTTCACCTTGCAGCGGATTTCGATTTCAGATCGAATGATCGCAAGCATGGCGCCGTCGGCCTTGGTGCCTGCGGCCGTGCCAGTCAGATTGACTGGGATATTCACCGTGACG
>JABJQE010000231.1 GCA_018663565.1 Phycisphaerae bacterium | reverse complement strand
TGCCGCCTGAGTCCTCCCCCATCAACCCCTTTACGCTATCTTTTATGCCCACGCCACCGACCAAACGCAATGATTAGCATCAGGTGACGGCCCCGCCCTCCTGGTCCAATTCAGCCCGCCCGACCGATTTTCCGATCTTGTGGACGCGGTTGGTGAGCTCTGAGGCACTGCGTGCCTTGTCAATCATGTCCTCAGCACTGATCCACCCCTTCTCGTAGAGGCTCCAGAGGTGGTCATCCAGCAGCTGCATTCCGAACTTTCGGCCGGTTTGAATGGCCGAGTCAATTCGGAAGGTCTTGTTCTCACGAATGAGGTTTGCGATGGCGGGCGTCACGACGAGGAACTCATATGAGGCTACGCGGCCACTCTTGTCACATCGACCGAGGAGCACCTGCGAAAGAACGGCAAGCAGCGTCACAGAGAGCTGCACTCGAATCTGCTCTTGCTGATTCGTCGGGAACGCATCAATAATTCGGTTGATCGTGCCGGAGGCACCGGTCGTATGCAAGGTCGCAAACACCAAGTGACCCGTCTCAGCAGCCGCGATGGCAGCCTCAATCGTCTCAAGGTCACGCATTTCGCCGACGAGAATGACGTCCGGATCCTGCCGCAAGGCTCGCCGCAATGCTTCAGAGAAGGTCGGCACATCCACACCAACCTCACGCTGGTTCACAATGGACTTCTTGTGGTAGTGGTAGTACTCGATCGGATCTTCGACCGTCACAATATGCCGTTCAAAGCTGCTATTGATGTGGTCAATCATCGTCGCGAGGCTGGTCGTCTTACCCGAACCAGTTGGGCCCGTCACCACGAACAAACCACGGGGGCGGCGAATAAGTTCTCGCACAATGGGCGGCAAACCAATTTGGTCAAACGTCAAGAGTTCGTTTGGAATGAGTCGCAACGCAATACTGACGTTACCACGCTGCCGAAAAACGGCAACTCGAAACCGAGCTCGATCACCGTAGGCAAAGCCAAAGTCAGTACTGCCATGCTCCTGCAGTTCCTGCTGGCATCGCTCAGGCGTAATGGACTTCATCAACGCAACGGCGTCCTCGTTCTCAAGCACCTTGGTATCAAGGCTGCGTAGCCGGCCGCTGAGGCGAAGCGTGGGCTTCCGCCCGACCGAAATATGAAGGTCTGACGCGTCCTGGCGGATCACGGTATCGAGAAGTCGATCAATCTGAATACTTGACATATCTATCCTCACACAACCCGCTCTGGGCCGTGCTTTGAATCTCCTACTCGGAATCCATATTGGCTGAGACTAACACTTCCGCTTGGGCGAATCGTGCAATTTCCTGCATTGTCGTCACACCGTTGAGAATCTTGACCTTGCCGTCCTTGAGCAAGGATCGCATTCCACTGCGAATGGCGACCTTTCTCATTTCCGCTACGGTGGCGTGTGCGAAGGCCATTTCGCGAAGTTCCGTCGTCATCGTCATCATCTCAAAGATGGCCTTTCGGCCCTTGAAACCAACACCGCCGCACTTACCGCAGCCTGTTTCTCGCAGAACCTTGCCATCGGCTTCCTCGGGCGAAATGTCAACAAGTTCCATGGTGCGTGCATCAGGATTCGGATCGACCTGGGCACATTCCGGGCACAACACGCGAATAAGTCGCTGCGCCATAATGGCCTGAATTGAACTTGCCGCGAGATATGGTTTCACACCCATGTCCACGAGCCGAGTGATGGCCGACGGCGCATCATTGGTATGAAGCGTCGAGAATACCAAGTGACCCGTTAAGGCAGCCTGAATGGCAATGTCTGCGACTTCACGGTCACGAATCTCACCGATAAGCACAATGTTTGGAGCCTGACGCAGCATCGACCGCAGAATGGCTGGGAACGTCAATCCGATGCCATCGTTCACCTGACACTGATTGATGCCAGCGAAACTGTATTCCACTGGATCTTCCGCCGTAATGATCTTCTTGTCGGGGCGATTCAAGACATCGAGCGCTGAATAAAGCGTTGTCGTCTTGCCTGAGCCGGTGGGGCCTGTCACGAGGAAAATGCCGTTCGGTCGGCGAATGATGCGGTTGAAGTTCTCGAGATGATCTGGCTCAAACCCAAGGTTGGGCAGACCAATGCGAACCGAGTCAGGCCGCAAAATACGCAGCACAATCGATTCGCCGTGATAGGCCGGACAGGCGCTCACGCGGAAATCCACTTGCGCTCCATCAATTTCCATCTTGATACGACCGTCTTGGGGAATTCGCCGCTCGGCAATATTGACGCCAGCGAGCAACTTGAGCCGCGCAACCATCGCCGACTGCATACGCTTTGGCAAGTTGTCCCGGACATGGCATACGCCGTCAATGCGGTACCGCAGCATGACACGGTCTGCCATCGGCTCAACGTGAATATCAGAAGCCCGGCCACGCACTGCTTCCATAATGAGTTTGTTGACGAGCTTGACGATCGGCGACTCTTCGCCGCCGCCGCCGATGTCAACCGACGCATCGACCGAGCGATCCACAGAGGTGTCAACCGAGACGTCAATCGACTCTGTCACGAGCGAACCGCACGCAACGGCCGCGCCGCTGCCAAGTTGCTCGTCGATATAGGCCTTCAAGGCGGCTCGCGGAGCAAGAACAGCGTCAATCTCAGCCTTCAGCCGAAACCGGAGTAAATCGAGCAACTCGAGGTCCATTGGATCATGTACAAGCAATTTGAGCCGACCGTTGCTGAGGCCACACGGGGCGACAAGATGCTTTCGGACCACATCTTTGGGCACCGAAGAGAGGTCGATTCCTTCAAGATCTTCGCCTGAAGCCATCGGATTGAAGGCCATGCCAAACTGCTCTGCGAGTGCCTTAGACACCTCTACGTCAGCACAGGCCCCAGATTCAATCAAGCACTCGCCGAGACGCTTTCCGCTGCCCTTTGAGAGCTTCAGCGCTGTCTCAAGCTGATCCTCGGTAATCACGCTCAATTCAAGGAGCATCTTCCCGAGTTTGCGTCGTACTCTGCTTCGCTTGGCCATGAGAGAAATCGTGCTACTGCAACTCCGTGCTAATGTGAACGCTTCAAATCCGGGTCCTCACCGCATGGGTGGGAACACCATCGTACAGATCCACAGTGCACGCGTGGGAGCGAGGACTTGCTACCTTTGGGCCAATGCGAATTCTGATTACTGCTGGCCCGACGAGAGAGCCCCTCGACGCCATCCGATTGCTCACCAACCGATCATCCGGGCAGCTTGGCATCGCGGTTGCATCAGAAGCCATCAAACGTGGCCACGACACCACACTGCTCCTGGGCCGCGGTGCCCATTCGCCACCAAGTACCATTGAGGCGTGCTGCAGGCGATTTGATTCGACAAATGACCTCCAATCGCTACTTGACGAGACCTTTCCGGCCGCAGATCTATTGATTATGGCTGCCGCTGTGGCTGACTTTATTCCAGAACAGGCCCCGGGCGGCACCAAGATGTCACGCCATGATGGGCCGGTTCAACTCACGCTACACCCTGCGCCAGATCTCGTGGCCACGATTGCCGACCGCAAACGTCCGGAGCAGACCGTGGTGGGCTTCGCGCTCGAGCCCGGGGCAACACTCACAAAGCGAGCCATAGAAAAACTCTCCAGAAAGGGACTCGACGCCATCGTGGCCAACCCCCTGGACACGATGGAATCGAGCCACATCACCGCAAGCCTGATTTGGGCCAATGGCAAGATAGACACGGCGGCAGATGATCTCTCCAAAGAGGCATTCGCCGCGTGGCTACTTGACCGACTTGCCCCCGCTCCCTGAGTGAGTTGACTATCCTCCCGGCCCACCGATGCCTACCGATCTCACAGCACATGATCCCCACGAACCCTCGGGCACAAGGCTCTGGACGCTAATCATCTGCATCGCCGGCAGCGTTGCCATGGCGATTGCCCTGGGCGCGGCCCTGCTGAGCCATCATGAGCACGTGGAACACAGCCACGCCCCAGACGGGTGGATGATTGGCACACTGCCGTTTGTGCTCATCCTGGGCGCGATTGCCCTGCTGCCACTCATCCCGAAGACGGCCGGCTGGTGGCATAGCAATCTCAGCAGATTCCTCGTTTCAGTCATCTGCAGCGTGGCGACGCTGGGCTATCTCTGGATCGTCAACGGATGGCATGCCGTTGGGCTCACACTCGACCATGCCGTTCTCCAAGAATACATCCCATTCATTGTCTTGCTGTTTTCGCTCTACGTGATTAGCGGCGGCATCCATATCGGTGGAGACATGCGGGCGCACCCAGCTGTCAACACTGGATGGCTCGCACTTGGCGCAGGCATCGCGAGTTTCATCGGAACCACCGGCGCAAGCATGTTGCTCATTCGGCCGCTGCTCAATACCAATCGGGAACGGACACACAAGGTCCATACGGTGGTGATGTTTATCTTCCTCGTGAGCAACATCGGCGGCACGCTGTTGCCGATTGGCGACCCGCCGTTGTTCTTGGGCTATCTCCAAGGCGTGCCCTTCTCATGGACGTTTGGTCTATGGATCGAGTGGGCCGTAGCCTGCTGCATTCTGCTCGCGATCTACTTCGTGTGGGACTCGATGATGTACGCCAAAGAGCCGCCAGCCGTCAAGGTGTTTGACAAAGCCAATGTGCAGCCTGTGTCGATGCAAGGCGGCATCAACATTCTGTGGCTCGTTGGCGTCATAGTGTGTGTCGCAGCCATTAGCCCAGGCAGGCCAATTCCTGGCACTGAAATTATCGCATTTGACTTCCTACGAGAACTGGGCATGCTCGGACTTGTTGCACTGTCGCTCGTCACGACGCAGCGAAGTGTTCGCGAGGCGAACAAGTTTGATTACGGAGCGATTATTGAAGTCGCGGCACTGTTCATCGGTATCTTCATTGCTATGCAGGTTCCACTTGCGGTGCTCAAAGCCCAAGGCGACAGCATCGCCGCCGCCCTCACCGAAACCTGGATGTACTTCTGGATAACCGGCGGACTTTCGAGCGTGCTCGACAACGCCCCGACGTATCTGGTCTTCTTCAAACTCGCTGAAGCCGGCACAGAGCCTGGTGCCCCAGGCGCGCTAGAGCTTCTCGGCGGTGGGTGGATATCAGAAACACGCCTCATTGCGATCTCGCTGGGCGCCGTGTTCATGGGCGCGATGACGTACATCGGCAATGGACCGAACTTCATGGTCAAAGCCATTGCCGAGCAAGATGGCATCCAAATGCCGTCCTTCTTCGGCTACGTCATTCGATACAGCATTCCTGTGCTGATTCCGGTATTCATCATCATCACAGTGCTGATGATGTGGCTGCACTGACGTTACCATCGCTCATTGTGAAGATCGAAGTCAACAACACCTCGATGGACCTTCAAGAATCACTTACCGTGGCTGATCTGCTTGATGTCATTGGCAAGTCCACTACGCCCTGCGCAGTCGAACGGAACGGCCAGCTTGTCCCATGGCGAGAACGCGGGGATATTCAACTCGAGACCGGTGATTCCATTGAAATCGTCACCCTCGTTGGTGGCGGATGAGCACAACACGTATGACGACAACCACACTCGATACCGCAATAACGCCCATGACAATTGGGCCGTTCACCCTGAACAGCAGACTCATCGTTGGCACCGGCAAGTACGAGTCATACGAAGTAATGCAGCAGGCCCTTGCTGCAAGTGCGTGCGACGCCGTCACGGTCGCGGTTCGGCGAGAGCGCCTACTTGATGATCAAGGACGGTCGCTGCTGGACTATCTCGATCTCGACAAGTACACCATTCTGCCGAACACCGCAGGGTGCTTCGACGCAGCCGATGCCATTCGCGTTGCGCGACTCGGGCGTGACTTGCTCGAACAACTCGGCAACCCTGGCGCCGGATGGGTCAAGCTTGAGGTGCTCGGCGATCGAGCAACGCTCCTTCCAGATCCAGTCGGCACGCTTGAAGCATGCAAAGAACTTGTTGCTGATGGCTTCTGTGTCCTGTGCTACTCAAGCGACGACCCCATCATGGCCGTGCGGCTTCGCGATGCGGGCGCTGCAAGCGTTATGCCTGCTGGAAGCCCCATCGGTACGGGCCGAGGCATTGCCAACCCAGCAGCAATTCGAATCATCCGCGACCTGCTAAAAGACCCGGAGCATGGTGGCGACCCGAACTACCCGCTTGTCGTTGACGCTGGAGTCGGCACGCCAAGCGACATCACCATTGCCATGGAACTCGGCGCCGATGGCGTACTACTCAACACTGGCATCGCCCACGCCACAGACGCAGTTGCCATGGCCACCGGCATGCGACTCGCCTGCGAGGCCGGCTACTACGGCTACCGAGCCGGCCGCATCGGCAAGAAACTCTACGCCACAGCCTCGAGCCCGTGGACCGGCGTGATCACGTCAATTCCAGGCGAGTAATCGCGCAGGCTCAATGCTCTACTCGTGTCCCAAGAAGCGGCGACACTTTGGCGAGATGATCGGCTACGGCCTGCTCAGTGTTCGCCTCAAGATTCAATCGCAGCAGCGGCTCAGTATTGCTTGCTCGCACATTGCACCACCAATCACCATGATCAACCGTCACACCGTCGAGCCGCAAAACCTCGGCATCTGGGAATGCTTCAACAAGACGCTCCATCGCGGCGGCCTTGTCTTCAACTTCAAAGTTGATCTCACCCGACTGGCAGTAGCGGCGAGCACCGGCGATGATTTCGCTGAGTGGGCGTCCGTCTTCCAAGATTGCTGAACACACCGCTGCAAAGGCCATTGCGCCAGAATCAGCGTTGAAGTTCTCGGCAAAGTAGAAATGCCCGGATAGTTCGCCGCCAAACACTGCATTGTGCTCGGCCATCGCTTGCTTCATGAATACATGACCAACACGGCCCATGACCGGTTCGCCGCCAGCTTCCCGCACCATTTCAGCGAGGCTATGACTACTACGCAGATCAAAGACCACGCTGCCGCCCCCCGCTGCCCTGAGGAACCGCTGTCCAAGCCAGCCTGTCACAAGATCACATCCGACAATGCCGCCCTGCTCATCGACCACCATGCATCGATCCGCGTCACCATCAAAGCAGATACCAACATGACATCCCTCCGCAACGGTCGCCTCTCGCACCTGCGAGAGATTTGCTTCTACGAGCGGGTTTGGCTCATGCACGAACGTGCCAGTGCGATTCTCGAAGTTGATATCAATGATTTCGATACCGGGCACATCACCAAACACTTTCGGCACCATCGTGCCAGCCATGCCATTGGATGCGTCAATCGCAACTCGAATCTTCGCCGCACCTGTCCGCAAATTATCTGCAAGCATTGGATGAACGTGCGCTCGGTAGGACTCCCACAAATCAACTTCGGTTCGGCTGCCAATCAACTCGCCGCTCCCTGGGCCCGCCTCCCCAAGTGCTCGAATCTCTCTCAGGCCGGTCTGCTCGCCCACTGGCTTGCCTCGCATCTTGCTGATCTTGAATCCGTTGTAATTCGCCGGATTGTGGCTAGCCGTTGTTTGCACACCCCCGATGCAGGCTGCATGGTTGACCGCAAACGGCACAAAGGGCGTATCCACCAAACCAACATCAAGTACATCTGCGCCTGCAGCTCGCATTCCGTTCTGCAAAGCTGTGACCATGGCCGGGCTGGTGAGACGCATGTCGTGCCCGACCGCAATCGTGCTGCGTAGCCGCGCAGGAAGCACATCAAGCCCTTCCTGGGCCAGCAAATACTGTGCTGTTCCATAGCCGATGCGAAATGCAACGGATTCACTTAGTGGATCAGGGCAGGTGGCCCGCACGTCATACGCTTTGAATACTTGGCTTAGCATTCGGCCCATTCTATCAGCGCACTACGGCTGCAGAATTCCGTCCTCAGCGAGGCCAACTCGCTGCGTTAGATCAATCCGAACTGTTGCGGCCGATCCGCTATGCAAATTGCACTCGGGCGTCTTATCGAGAATGATCCGAACGGAACACCGCTGCGCAAGCCCCGCCCAGTCAAGGGCCTCAGGCACTGCAGCAAGTTCGCCCCCTCTCGAGCCGAGTGGCAAGAATCGGAAAAATGACACAGATGCTGTATTGAATCGCCGGATTTGACTTCCGCCATCACAGCATGGGGGCCATCCGCGTTACTGCTCCCTCGGCAACTCCTTGCGACCGATAGCCGCCTCGGCATCGAGCGCCTCTTGCCGCGTATAGAGACGCCAATAGCGGCCCTTTGCTGTGAGCAGTTCATCATGTGTGCCCTGCTCGACAATTCGCCCCGCGTCGATAACTAGGATGACATCGGCGGACCGAATCGTAGACAGACGATGTGCGATGACAATCGCAATGCGATCTTGCAGCACTGTGTCAATGGCCGTTTGAATGAGTTGTTCCGTTTCTGTATCAACAGAACTTGTCGCCTCATCCATGATAAATATCTGCGGATCAGCCAGTACCGCCCGGGCAAGCGCTATCAACTGCCGCTGACCGACAGAGAGTTTGGTGCCGCCTTCGCCCACATCGGTGTCGTACCCGTTCTCATAGTCAGCAATAAACCCTCCGGCATTTACAAGGGTTGCCGCGCGTTCAACGTCCTCGTCGGTCGCATCAAGTCTTCCGTACCGAATGTTCTCGCGAATAGTGCCTGAAAACAAATGCGGTGTTTGGAGCACTACGCCAAGCTGCGACTGAAGCCAGTGCAGGCCGCGATTACGGTAGTCAACGCCATCGAGCAAAATCTCACCACGCTTGGGTTCGTAGAATCGAGCAACTAGGGAGGCAATCGTACTCTTGCCTCCTCCGGTCGCTCCAACAAGCGCAATGGTTTGGCCGGGGCTCACTGTGAGATTGAAACCAAGCAGCACAGGCTCTTCAGGGATATACCAGAAGTCGACATCCTTGAATTGAAGTGTATTGATGCCAAGCGGGACGGCGGCCGCCGAGGCGTCTACCTGCGGACCATCTTGAATCTCCGGTTCAGTTTCAATCAGCGACTGTACACGCTCAGCCGCAGCTTGCGCTGCCTGCAAATCGGTCATGCGAGACGCAATCTCTTGAATCGGCTGTGAAAACAGTACGGCGTACTGCATGAACGCAATCATATCGCCGAGCGAAAGGCCTTCGCCAACTTGGATATCAACCCCACCCTTCCAGAGGGTCATACCTACACCAACTGCGCCAAGTGTGATGATGCACGGCAAGTACACAGCGCTCTGAAGCGAGTTGCGAACGGTGTAGCGACGCATGTCTCCGGAATGGTTCCGAAACTCGGCAAGACTCTCCGCCTCACGCGCCAACGAACGAGTCGTCCGCACGCCCATCAGACCTTCGTTGTAGACACCGGTTAGAACTGAGTTCGTCCGCCGAACCAATCTGCTGCTGCGAAGTAGCTTTCGCTGAAAGTACCAACTCACCAGCGAGAGCGGCGGCACGATCACCAGCACCCATAATGCAAGATGCCAATCTATGGCCATCATCGCCACGACAATTCCGATGATGAAACAGCTACCCCACGCAAGATCCAACATAAACCACGGCAGTAGGCTGCTGATCTTGGTGCAGTCGCTGGTGAGCCGAGATACCAACCATCCAGTCGGCCGCGTGTCAAAGTATGAAAACGACAGATCCTGCAAACGTGAGAAACCCTTCTCCCGCAGGTCATATCCAACACCAGTCGTCAGCCTCCCAGCAGCCCGAATGAACCACCACACCACCACCGAGAAGGACGTCGTCAAAGCCAGGTAGGTGCCCGCAAGCCACCAGAAGGCAGCGCCAACATTGCCCCGCACCGCTTCATCAATAATCCACGCATTGCTCAGGGGCAAGAGGGTTTCAATCAAAGCAAGCAGCACACCGCTCACGAGCATGATTCGCAGCCACCGCCGATGTGGCCGCGCGTGACGCATGATCCGACGCCACAATGGCCAGTCGAACTTGCCGCCTGCATACTCTTCTTCCCGCATGAAGTCGTGTGTGCTCATCAGGCAGCCCCCTGCCCATCGGTCGACTCGATCGTAGTCTGAATATCCCATAAGCGGCGATACATGCCGTCTTCTTTGACCAATGCGGCGTGCGTACCACGCTGCACAATGCGTCCATGCTCGAGCACAATGATTTGATCAGCTTGCATGAGAGTCGAAAGACGATGCGCAATGACAATGGTGGTTTGCGAACCCCGGCGATCTCGCAAAGCCTCCAAGATGAGCCGCTCGGTACGCGTATCTACTGCGCTCAGCGCGTCATCAAGCACGAGAATGTCTGGTTGTTGCAGCAATGCTCTAGCGATAGCCACGCGTTGACGCTGCCCGCCTGAGAGTGTCACACCACGCTCCCCAACCAAGGTGTCGTAGCCCAAATCAAATTCAAGAATTGACTCATGAATACAAGCGACCCGCGAGGCGATTTGCAACTCATCATCAGTCGAGTCACGACGAGCAAGCGCGATGTTGTCCCGAATCGATCGAGAGTACAGAAAGGGATCCTGCATCACGATGGCGAGCCGGGCGCGATGCTGCGTACGATCAAGCGTATTAATATCAACACCATCAACGCGAATCTCACCGTCATCGCAGTCATATAGACGCAGCAACAGATTGATGATGGTCGACTTCCCGCCGCCAGAAGGCGCCACAATCGCAAGTGTTTGTCCAGCCTGTGCCGTGAAGGTGACTTCACTGAGAATAGGCGAACTTTCTTCATGCGAGAACGTCACGCCCGCGAACTCAATCTCTCCGCCACCGCGATTCGGCGAATTTGTTCCGGTCTCTACTTCTGTAGGCGTCTCAAGAATCTCGTGAATACGATCCACGGCTACGACTGCCTTCCCAAGTTCTGCAAGCAGACGCCCCAACATGCGAACCG
>JABJQE010000230.1 GCA_018663565.1 Phycisphaerae bacterium | reverse complement strand
GATTGCTCGAGCGATCGCCCTATCTTTGTGGTCGGCCTCCCTCGATGCGGGTCCACGCTCGTCGAACAAATAATCGATGCGCATCCGGATGCCACCGGTGTAGGCGAAATAGAGACGCTCGCTGAACTTGTTGTTGGCATGTCGTCCATGCTCGGGATGAAACTCCCATGGCACGAATTATTACAAGAGGTCAATGAGCAAGGGCTCACAAGCATTGCCGATGCGTATCTCGCAGACCTGACTGCCCGGGCGCCGGAAGGGTCCAGAGTTGTCGATAAGCAACTTGGGAACTTCGTACACGCAGGGCTCATCTCGCTCCTCTTCCCAAACGCTCGCATCATTCATTGCACCAGAGATCCACTGGATCTTGGCCTTTCGATTTGGACCCAAAAACTACCGCCCGGCACCAATGCATACGCGTCAGACCTCGCTGCAATCGGAGCGACCTGGCGATATGCGCAAGATCTCATGGCTCATTGGGACGTAGTTCTGGACTATCCAATCCTAGAGGTAAGCTACGAGGCTCTCGTCGATGACCTCGAAGGTCAAATACGCCGGCTCCTCGAGTTCTGCGATCTGCCGTTTGATGAGCGGTGCCAACGCTTCTGGGAAACAGGACGGACAGTCCTCACCCTCAGCAGTGACCAGGTTCGCAAGCCGATCTACACGTCCTCAGTCGGACGACACAAACCTTGGGGAGCCCTTCTCGATCCCCTGCGAGCAGAAGTCAATCGCTAATCGAACGCTCTGAACCAAATCCCTACCTCTGCGATTGACGACCCAAACGAGATCAGTGCGACGCAGTAGATCGCAAGGCGATCAGGAACCGCGCGGCACATCGACTCCAGACTACCTCGCGAGAAAGCCGCGCAAGAACAACCCCCCACACGAATGCGGGGGGCTGTTTGAGTGTTGCGTGGTTATTGAATCACCTGAGGACCACAAAGTCCTCACGACAATTTCAAATCAGCGTCGGCGACGACGGCCTGCAAGGCCAGCCATGCCGAGAAGAGCAAGGGCACCTGGTGCGGGAACAGCCCAAGTTGCACCAATCTCTTGATAGGTGTTGCCATCCGCATCCTTACCTTGGATGCTGATTTGGCCAACGAGATCTGCGTAGCCATCGCCAGTACCACCAATGACGGTGAACTGACCGAGCAGCACACGACCGCCCAGTTCTCCACCCTGTGGGTCGACAGGCGTGACGAACCAAGAGCCGTTCGAACTGACGATTGAACCGCCAGATTCGAATCCACTAAAGTCAATGCCGATGTCCAACAACTTGTTCTCCGCGAAGGGCGAACCGTCAGAGTACAACGAACCGATGGTGACATAACTGTCCCATTCAAGTGATGCGGCGAGTGGGAAGAACGCTGAGTTGATGGACGTCGAAGTCGGTCCACCAAGTGCGTTCTGATAAAAGGACAAACCGTCAGCAGTACCGATTGACATCTCGCCGGCGGAGTTGCCGAAGACAGCGTCAATACGAGTACCTGCATCGACGTCGGCATACAAGCGATATACCTCGCCGTAGCCCATGTCGCCCAATGAATCGATTGAGAGGCCCTGTAGCGGACTAGCGCTAACTGAGGCGGTCGCAATCAGGGTGCCAGCGGCACCTACGAAACCAATAGTCTTCAACATTTCAGATCTTCTCCTCGTCGGGTCTTCCAGTGACCCGACTCTGGTTGTGTTATCCACGACGTGGCGGCCGTGGCGTTCGGTTCTCCCAATGGAGTGCCTATTCCTTCGCGGCTCTGAATCGCACCACAGATCCGTTGCCAGAGCAGACACTCACTCCGCTTCCGAGATCAATGTACCTCAGCAAGTCCCACGGTCAAGGCAATGAGCAAGTCCGAAATGGTGATTTTTTCAAGAGATACCGTCTGGTAGGGCAACTCTTGCGCTCCCCACAAACGGACACCCATACGCTCAACCAAACGACCCAGACTCGCCCACACCCAATCCCCCCATCCCAGCGAGTAGAGTTATCGGTAACAACTGCGACCGCAACACAATAGCACCACCCCACTCTCTCCCGAATTGGATGGGTGTCCACTATTGAAAGGAACGCAAGCCGGCCTCAGCCCGGCAATGCGTCCCCGAATTGGGCAAATGTCCATATCTAGGACAAATCGAACACCACGCAAAAGAGAACCCGCCGCTGCGTGGGGGTGCAGCGGCGGGCTTCAAGTTCTCTTATGTGGAGTCGGGCAATCCCGAGAAGCCGACTCCGAGATTCACAGTCGAAACGCTATCAGGCGCGGCGACGACGACGGCCAGCGAGGCCAGCGAGACCCAAGAGGGCCACGGCACCTGGAGCAGGCACGCCGATGAAGACCTCATGGCCAGCTTGCCATGTGTCGCCAGCGGAATCCTTACCCTGGAAACCAGCGGTAAAGTGGATGTCGTAAGCGCCAGAACCGGCGAACGTTGTGAACTGAGCCACGAGGACGCGACCGTCAATGGCCTCACCCTGTGGGTCCACTGGAGTGACGAAGAAGGTTCCGTTGTCAGCGAACAAGTCGCCGCCTGAAGGATCCCATGTCGACCAGTTGATGCCGATGTCTTGGAGGGCATTGTTCCCGAAGGGGGTACCGTCCGAGTAGAGCGCACCAATAGTGAAGTAGGAGTCCCACTCCAGCGATGGAGCGAGGGGGAAGAACGCAGAGTTAATAGACTGGCTCGTAGCACCACCAAGGGCGTCTTGGTAAGCCGAGGCGCCACCGTTGTAGCTCAACGCCATGTTGTGCTCGGCGTTGCCGTAGACGGCATCGAGGCGGTTGCCGCCATCGAGTTCCGCATACACGCGAACGGTATAAGCACCGGCAATATCGCCGGCGATCATGTCATATGACATGCCATTCATGCCTGCCATTGCGGAGCCAGCGACGGCGATACCGCCAATGACACCAGTAAAGATTGAAGTACGCTTCATGTTCATTTTCAGAACCTTTCTCTTCTCGTTTTGAGTCCACCAAACACTAGATCTAAGATCTTTCCCCACTCCTCACTCGGGATTGAGGCGTTGGCCTCTCGTGGAGTTTGATCGTAATTGGTCGGCCACGCGCCGACCAAGGAACGTCATCAGTTGAGTTGTCCGAAGTAGATCGAAAATCCGTATCTACCCATTAGCCTAAAAGTCATTATGTGGCAGGTGCCACAGCTTCCCACTCCCAAGATGGCGATGGGGATATCCCAAAAACCATCTAACTATCCTGCCGACCATACCTTCCGTCTCGCCGCAGTCAAGGCGACAACCATGGCCTCCGAAAGTTTTTTACGCCCCGCGGCGGCCTTGGATCCCAGAAACTCGCCTAATTCGCACGCATCGCAGAACCGGCACAACCCGCACAACCCTCTACAGGCCCCCTGAGCCATGGCATCACGGTGTGGCCACCTTTCCCCACAACAACCTCGGAGCGGCCCTAATGATGTCAATATCGACGATTGTGCCGACCATACTGCCTGCTACGGCAGCTCCAGGAACATCAAACACAGTAATCAGGTCGCCTGGCGTCCGGCCAGAAAGTTGCACTGCACCTTCAGCCCACCCAAGTTCAACTTTCCCAGCACCTTGCGGCTTCGATTCACTGATTTTTTCAACATATACAGGATGTGTCTGCCCGATTTCCCGTTCATGGACCTCACGGCTGACCTCTGACTGGATGTCAAGCAGCGTATTTATACGCTCCCGTTTGACCGACTCAGCCACATCATCCGGAAAACGATCGATCGCTACGGTGCCTGGACGGGGCGAATATTTGAACACAAAGTTGTTCTTGAATGGCACGGACCGCACCAGATCACAGGTCAATTCAAAGTCCTCGTCGGTCTCCGTTGGGAACCCCACAATAATGTCACCCGCAATGCCAGCATCCGGCAGCCGGTCAATGACTCGATCGATGAAGTCTCGATACTGCCCCACGGTGTACCCGCGGTTCATCAGTTTCAAAATGCGGTCCGATCCTGATTGCGCCGGAACATGGAGATACCGACAAATCCGTGGCGAGTCATGCATCACGTCAAGAATGTCGTCGCCGAAGTCCCGCGGATAGCTCGTGACAAAGCGAAGCCTGCGAATGTCCGAAACTTCTTCATGAATACGGCGGAGCAAATCCGCGAAGGTGGTCACACGTTGACCGGCCACGCCCCGGTCTTTCTTGCCGAAAGCGGTCAAGCCTGGACCAATCTGGGGTCGCTCTCGCCCGTCCGCTCCGACCGCCGCACCGTGCACATACATGTAGTGATTGACCGTTTGACCAAGCAGCGTGATTTCAATCACACCCTGCTCAGCGAGTGCTCGACATTCATCCACAATGGTGTCCGGTGGACGATGGACCTCGGCGCCCCGTGTATTTGGAACGACGCAGTAGGTGCAAAACTTATTGCAGCCCCTCGTAATACGAACGTAGGCACTACGACCATGCGAGCCGCCTTGGTCGGGGTCGAAAGCCCGGGCAAGATCGAGGCTCTCCAGCGAATCCTCTGCTGCCGAGAGCGTTGCCGACCGCCGCGAGCGATTGCCTTGAACCGCCGCCCGATCGTGCCAATCCACAAGATCTCCCTTCATGGCGTTATCAAGCAACATGGGCAGTCGATCAAGCTCGCCCGGCCCGCACAGCACATCGATTTCCGGCTGCCGAGCAAGCAATGAGGCGCCCTCTCGCTCAGCAAGGCAGCCCAGCAGCCCAATCGTGACATGCCTGCCCGCCTGCTTCTCTTGCTTCAATCGCCCGATTCGGCTGAATACCTTGTTCTCGGCTTGCTCGCGTACGGAACACGTATTGAACAGCACCACATCCGCGGTATCTCGATCCGGCGTGAAGCGATAGCCCAGTGCGTGCAAGTGACCAGTTACCAGCTCACTGTCGAGTTCGTTCATCTGACATCCAAAGGTCTCGAGGTAGACCAGTGGACCAGTATGCGTGTCGTTGATGGTGGGCGTAGCCATGAAGCGATGCATGGTAATCCAAACTCACCCCACACCTTATTGGCGATACGGCACCATTGGGGCCGATACGACTTGCCAGATGCCCCCTCGAGATCTTGTGCTCATCATTGCGACTGCCCTGCTTGCGCTAGGCGCGATCGCGGTGCAGTCTGCTGGCATGACAGTGACCAATGCGAGCAGCTTCACAGAACTGCTCACCGGACGAACCACCATGCTCGCTGTGGCAGCTGTGGCAGCCCTGCTGCTTGGCCGGTCCATACCATCGCGGTGGATCACGTCCTCATCAATCGCGCTCACTGCGATTGTCGTCGCAGCCACGCTCTTGATCGTCGTACTCATTCCAGGCCTTGGCAAAGAAGTCAACGGAGCCCGCCGCTGGCTG
>JABJQE010000229.1 GCA_018663565.1 Phycisphaerae bacterium | reverse complement strand
CGGATTGGATACACCCGAGATGGACGAGGATGGCTACTCAGCGATGCCATTACAACTCCTGATCGCACGCATCCAGTCTCCACCGTGCACTGGTATCAAGGATTGATCAACAAGGCGGCGCCTGGCTTGCCCTCGCTTGTTGTCACAGATGACGATCAACGCGCCGCCGACGATGTCCTTTGCGAACAGCCGGCGGCGTACATACTGCTTGTTCCAGGAGCGAACCGCGATGACAAACGTTGGCCCGCGGACCGTTTTGCTGCTGTCGCCAATGCCACGCACGAGCAGTACGGATGGACCACCGTCATTGCAGGAGCTCCCGGCGAGCGGTCCCTGACTGCCGCAGTTGCGCAGCACTGCAGCGGACCGGTCATTGATCTCGCGGAACGCGGCAGCAGCCTGGGCGCGCTCAAGGCCATCACCGCTGGTGCCGAATTGGTCATTTCAAATGACACTGGACCGCGACATGTCGCCATTGCCCTAGGCACGCCAGTCATCACACTCTTTGGCCCGACGGACCACCGCTGGACCCAGATGGATACCGCTGTAGAGATTCGCCTTCTTGCTGAGCCATTCCTGCCAGAGAACCTTGTGGCTGATGCCTGCGGGAAGGCCTGCCGTATTGATCGCATTTCAGTTGCCGACGTGCTGCACGCGATCGAGTCATGGCAGCGGCCCAGAGACACCACGCCTATACTCCACGCCACACCGTGACCACTGCCAGCACAAATTCTGAGGCACCGCCCACGCCACGCGCGTTAATCGCCCGCGGCGCCGATGCCATTGAACTTGCTGCCAAGGCCGACCCATTCGGTGACCGAATCCACACCATTCTCTTTGTGCTGTGGGCTTTCACCCTGCCGCTTGGCACCATTCCATGGGCCAAGGAGGTGTTCTTTGGCGGGCTGATTGGGTGGAGCGTGCTTCGAGCAACCGTCGGCCATGTGGACTATGCGTGGGCTGGCATTTTTCGCAGCCCACTCGCCGTACTTCTGATGGCATGGATCGCGTGGTCCAGCGCCTCGCTGCTCTGGTCGCCCAACCCAGTGTTTGGTGCTGATCAACTAGGCGGGCTCCGAATGCTCGCCATCCCAATCGTGGCATGGCCCGTACTGAGAAAATGGCGATTCGCCCTCGGCGGATTTGTACTCGGCGGGACCATTGTGGGGGCCGGCATTGTTGCGCAGTTTGTCGGGTGGATTGATGTTCATGATCCGACGCAATACTTTCGACCAGAAATGTCGATGGGCGTATGGGCAGCCGGACTCGTGTGCAGCGCCACATACGTCGGACACTACTTGCTGATCGGACTAAAGCCTGGCACAGCAGCCGTTGTGTGGCACATCGGCGGGAGCAGCCTTGTCATCATGGCCATCGTGCTCAATGCGACCCGGAGCTGCTGGATTGCCCTCTTCGTAGCAAGCATTGGCAGCACACTCATTCTCATGGTGCTCTCGCCTTTGATACGACGCAGGCTCTTCCTCATCGTGACCGCGGCAACTGCCGGACTCGCCATTGCAGCAACACTTGACGATGCCTTTCTTGACTCCCGCGGCGCGACGATGATTCTGCACCGAACTGCCCCGGCGATTGAAGAACTCAGGGACGCAACGGCACTCGATGTCAACCGAGGATCGGTCAATTACCGCCGCAAGATGTGGAACGGCGGGCGCAACTTGATTACACGTCGACCACTCATTGGCTGGGGCCTCGGCGGGCTCTCAGCCGGACTGATCAACCAACCTGGATTAGCAAGCCGTCATATTCCTGAGGGAACGTCGATCAATGAGGGCCAGTTCAACCCCCACTCGTCCTATGTGTACCAAGCGGCGAGTACTGGCTTGATTGGGTTTGGAATCATGGCCTCCACGCTCATCATCGCCATTGGCCTCATGGTGTCCCGAATTCACAAGACGCCACTGACCATCGTCCCACTTGCCATGCTGGGGATATGGATCGTTGTGTCAGCCTTTGAGTCAACGCTGCTTTCTGGCGTTGGGGTTGGACTCTTGGTGATGTTTCTCATACCGGCCGCTGCGACCCGGCCCAAGACAGAGTTGGAAGCCGCCTCGTGATGTGGTTCTTGCTCATTATTGGTGCCTACCTGCTTGGGTCAATTCCATTCGGTGTGATGATCGCCCGCTCCCGCGGCGTTGACATCACCAAGCATGGATCAGGCAATATTGGCGCGACCAATGTCGGCCGGGTGCTCGGCAAGCGACTCGGCCTGCTTTGCTTTGTCTTGGACCTTGGAAAGGGCGCGGCGCCCGTGCTTGTGGCCGGCTGGCTCACGGGGGCCTTGGGCGAAT
>JABJQE010000228.1 GCA_018663565.1 Phycisphaerae bacterium | reverse complement strand
GTGCGCAGCCTACGTCCTCCGGGCGATGGCGGCAAGCACTTCGGTTAAGCAGCTGCATTGGACGTTGCATTTCGTTCATTCGGGAGCGTCGCGCCGGGCAATGGATACTCAGCGGAGAGCACCTGAAGAAGCTCTGATCGACTCGTCATCACAAAGAATGCCGGTCCATCAACCGTTCGATTCACGAAGCGGTGAGCCCGCACGAGCATTGATGGAATGGTGGCCACCATCAGTTCGCCATTATCCCACCGCACCGGTACGACACCGAATTGCCAGGCCTGCCGCCGAGAGATAAGCCCAAGCACATCTGGCATGAGCGGCTCGCGTGAGAGATCCACTTCTTGCGTAAGACCCGCATACTGATCGGCCCAGGCCTGCTCAATTTGCTTAGGGTCCACGCCAAAGAGTTGCTCACAGACCAACCCAAACGGGGCTCCTGTCCGAGCTTGCTCGGCTAGGGCACGTGTGACTTGTCGTGCCTCGAGCACGCCATTTCGAACTAATAGATGTCCCAATCGCGATTCCATGCAATATGGCTCCTTCGTTGCCAATGAAGTCGGTCACCCATGAACGTGCCTGAAGTGAGACTGGGTTGGATTTCACACCATTACGCCCAATTGGTTTCGGTCGTGCGGGTTAGACGGTGCTGCGGCCAAATCTGAGGTGGTCCTGATAGCCTTGCCTTGCTCATGCACGATCAGGCCCGACATCGATTGCTTGGCAGCTGGGGATCGCTTATTACGCGATATCCGGTGTGGACACTGATCGTGTGTCTCGGCATCGCGGCGTGTTCGATTGTGCTCGCACTCACCTCGCTGTCCATCAAGACAGACCGAAATGACCTCATCTCGGCGGATCTACCCTGGGCAAAGCGATACGCCACATATCGCCACGACTTCCCGCATTGGAACGATCTTGTCGTCTGCCTTGAAGGCAGCGGCGACGAACAGAGAATTGATACAGCCGCTCGCGAACTCGCGGCGCATCTTCGCAGCACTCCCTTTATCAAGGCCGCCGAAGCTGGGTTTTATGGCGATCAAGTCGGCCCTCGGCTCTGGCGAGTCGCGCCAAAAACCGAGTTTGAGCACACGCTTGAAGAACTGGTCAGGGGCCGGGCCATCACGGCGGCTCCTACTCCTGCCGCCGCGCTCGTGACCATGCTTCGCCAAGGGGATGTAGAGACCGAACCTGATGCCGCTGCATTGCGGAGTGCCCTGACCCCCTACATGGACGCCATCGCTGGCAGGCCGGTGCACTTTGATCTCTCCGGCCAGCGAGCGAAGCAGTGGCAGCCATTCACCACCAGTACAGGACGCATCCGAACCGTCCTCGTCTCCCTCACCGCGCCGACCGAAGGCTCTATCGCAGGGATCGCAGATTCACTCGCTGCGCTCCGAAACGCAGCCGCCGAGTGGATGAGGGCCAAGGGGCATGACGACATCGCTTGGGGCGTCACTGGTATCCCCGCCATTGAGTCAGACGAAACGGCGCAGGCCGCCAAAGACTCGACCATTTCGTCCATCGTGGCGTTCATCCTGATTACAGCGATGTTGATCGGAGTCTTCCGGCGTGTTCGATTGCCGCTCATGGCTGCGAGCGCGCTCGTCATCGGTATAGCGTGGAGTTTCGGATGGGTCGTAGTATCTATCGGACACTTGCAACTGCTCTCGATGGTGTTCTCCGCCATTCTCATTGGCCTCGGCGTCGACTTTGCGCTGCACATCATGACGAGGCTTCGCGTGATCGAGCCAGAGTGCGCGACGCTTCCTGAAGCAATGCAACGCACCTTCCGTGACGTCGGGCCGGGCTTGATTACCGGCGCTGTCACCACTGCCGCCGCGTTTGGATGCACTGCGTTTAGCGCCTTCCTCGGCGTCGCTGAGATGGGCATCATTGCCGCGGGTGGTGTACTGCTGTGCCTCCTTGCTGTGATGAGCGTCTTCCCCGCCCTACTCGCGCTCTCACGCCGCTGGCGAAACGATCTTGCCGTCATGCGTCCTGTTGGAACCGGCACGCTCAACCGACTCGCCGGACCACTGCACAACCATGCGTGGCTCGTACTACTGCTCGGCGGGCTCGTTACGGCGGGGCTCGTCGCAGCTTCAACACGGCTCGGGTACGACTCCAACATTATGAATCTGCAGCCACCTGGGCTCGAGGCCGTATCGTGGCAGCGACGACTTGCTGCGGAGCCCGGAGGCGATCTGTGGAGCGGGCTCGTCATGGCGACGCCTGACGAAGCCCCCCGCCTCACCGCGGAACTCGACGCGATCAGTGGTGTCGAGTCTGTTGGGGGCATGGGCATGCTGTTCCCACCAGATCTTGAATCGCGGCAGAATGCCGTCGCCACCGTCAGAGAAACTGCCCCGGTCGTCCATGCCGGAAGCGATCAACTTGGATTTGTCGCCACGGTGCTCGGAACCCTGCGCGGCAGGCTGAGTGCCATCGAGTCGACCGACATGAAAACTCTTGTGGCCGACCTCGACGAGGCAGTCAAGGCGTGGGTGACGCTCGATCGCAACACCACCGAGCGACGCGCCCGGATGCAACTCCTGACCGACGCCTGGGCAGAAGATGCCCCTCCAGCGGCGGCCATCATCAAAGCAGCGCTCGCCCCGTCGCCACCTGGCCCAAGCGATCTTCCCGGCGTGCTCAGATCGCAGTGGGTCGGCGATCAGGGACAGTGGTTGCTTCGAGTCACGCCACGTGTTTCCGACGAGTCCATTCTCAGCCCAGCTAGGCTTGGCGCATTCGTTGCCAGCATCCGAACGGTCGCTCCGAATGTGCTTGGACCACCTGTGCAAATTCTCGAGTCCTCCAAGCTCATCGTCCGCGCCTACACCACGTCAGGCCTGCTGGCGATGGCCGCCGTACTCTTGATTCTCCTCGTCGACTTTCGATCGATTGCTGATGCCCTCAGCGCCATGCTGCCCGTGCTCGTTGGCTTTGCCGGAACTTTCGGATTCATGGGCATCGTTGGCCTGGATCTCAACTTTGCCAACCTCATGGTGCTGCCAATGATCTTTGGCATCGGCGTCGACGCAGGTGTGCACGTCATTCACAGATGGCGATCCGATCCATTCATGCGGCCGCCTGGCCTGTGGGGTGGAACCGGAAGCGGCATCTTGCTCACCACCGCCACCACCATGATTGGATTTGGATCACTCATGCTCGCCGAGCACCGAGGCATCCGCTCGCTCGCCATCGTCATGGTGGTTGGGCTGTTGATCACTTTGATTGCGGCATGGACCATCCTGCCAGCCGTGCTTCGATTGCGTCAGCAACGACACGGCGATGTCATGACTGCTTCAACTGATCCGCATTGAGCGGCAGCAAGTCATCCACAATGAATTCGCCGTCGCGGCGAATCGTTTCGCCATCAAAGATGATTTCGCCGCCGCCGTAGTCGGCGCGTTGAATCAAGACAAGATCCCAGTGGATGTCGCTTCGATTCCCGTTGTCGGCATCTTCGTAAGCTTGCCCCGGCGTGAAGTGCAATGACCCAGCAATCTTCTCGTCGAAGAGAATATCCATCATCGGTTCAAGCACGTAGGGATTGAATCCAATGGCGAACTCGCCCACGTACCGGGATCCGTCGTCGGTATCGAAGATGGCAGCAAGCTGCTGAGCACCGACTTCGGCATCGTGTTCAACAATGCGGCCGTCTTTGAAGACTAAGCGGACATTTCGAAACGTCGTGCCCTGATACACACTTGGCGTGTTGTAGTGAATGACCCCATTGATCGAATCGCGAACAGGCGCGGTGAAGACTTCGCCATCCGGAATATTGTGCGAACCGGTGCATGGAATGGCCGGGATGTCTTTGATGGAGAACCGAAGATCTGTGTCGCCAGGCCCCTTGATATGCACATCATTGGTCGCCACCATTCGAGCCTGCAAGGCGGCGGCGGCATTGGCCATGGCCTTGTAGTCAAGCGTGCATACGTCAAAGTAGAAATTTTCAAACGCTTCGGTAGACGTGCCGGCAAGCTGAGCCATAGACGGTGTTGGCCAACGAAGCACACACCATCGCGTGTGGTTGACGCGTTGCTGCGTATGAACGGGCTTGCCATACAACGCACCCCAAGCCTTCAGTCGATCCTCTGGGACACCGGACATTTCATTGACGTTGAAGCCGCCACGCAAACCAATGTACGCATCCATACGTTTCATCCGATCAAGATCGGCCTGCCCCATCACCTCAAACTGCGTCTCGTCGCCACCTTCCACAAGTGAGCGAAGAATTCGACTTGAACGAACAACCACATGTGGGTGCGCGCCACGCGCCCGGCACGCATTGATCAGTTCGATCACCATGGCGTCTGGCGCGTCAAAGGCCTCGATCAATAGATGCTCGCCCGCCTGCATTGCAGTCGAGTGTTCAATCAACAGCTTCGCCAGTTCAGTCATCCGTACGTCGCGCATCGCAATCCTCTTCGATCAGTGATTTTGGGCCCCGTCGCCCAGCAGTTGTGAGACCATTCCCGACAACTCGGTGTCGGGAGCGGGATCATCGCGGAAATACAGTCCTGCTTGCAAGTCCGGAGAAGATGGTTGTACGTCGCACCATCCACAAAGTGTTGAATCGGGGCGACTCAGGCCAGCCCAGAACCCGTCTTCGGCTCGGCCAATGGCGGCCTGCCCGGCCCGGCCGGGATGGGCATCCCAACGCTCCTCATTCGCTCCAAGCAGGGCTGATTCGAAGTCCACGATGTCGTCCGGCCGGTTTCCAACGAGCAGAATCACGTTCTCGGCTCGCGGCATGAACTGCCGGTAGGCCTTATCGAGCAACCTCCGGATACGAGCAGTCTCATCAATGAATCCATCGGGCAGCCCGATCGCGAGCGAAATCGTCTTGCCTTCCCACGGCCCAATAACACGAATCGCGCCAATCTCGAGCCCGGATTCATCGCGGACAGTCAGTTCATCACCGATCCTAGCCATCTCAAGGAAGGTGCTCGCCCGCACGACGAGTTCTTGCATGAGTTCGTCTTCAAGATCTTCGGCCCACCGCACCCGAACGATGAACGGCCGCTCGATGTGCTCGAGCACACGAAGCCGCGGCGAAATACTGAGTCGACGATGACCGTGATTGCCCTCGTCCAGTCGCTTGACATGGAGAAACCACTCACGCCCACCGTGACGAACGCGAAAGTCACACGTACGGCCGGCCGGCGTTTCCACCTCGGTCGCGAGTTCGCAGCCAGCACGATGCAATCGATCAGCCACCATGGCTTCAACCCACAAATCAAGAAAGCGACGATGTCTGCCTTGCACTCGCAACGACTCGAGAAGATCCGAAAGTCCTGCAATCGAACTCCAGTTTCGAACACGCGCAAGCAACTCGGGATCAAGTTCGTCTTGAAATCGGTCGAGCCCCTGCGCTGACTCGTTCATGGGGCGACCCATCGCACCTGCTCATCTTGCAGTTGGTGCGGCGGTATGCGGCACGTATCGCCGAGGATCGCAGCAGGCGGCCACAACGACTCCATCAATTCCCCAAGCGGCGTGCCGTCGATCAGAACACGCTGTGCAATCGAGTTCAGTTGTTGAGCCTGCCGCACGCCAAGCGTCGTCTTAATAGTCACCACGCCGTCGCCATACATGCGGTCTTCGACAGGTGTGCGACGCTCAAGAAACATGACCGCCTTCGAGTCGCTCGTGGCCACGGTGATATTGAGTTGCAATTCAGGGCCAATGGCGTGGGTTCGCACAATCTCAGCAAGTCGATCAAGGCCCTCCCGAGATTCGGCGCTCACGAGCAACGCGTCTGGATGCTCGCGAAGCCACAACAGCATTTCGTCGGCATGACCAAGTCGGTCAATCTTGTTGAGCACCAACTGCCGAGGTTGCTCAGTTGCGCCAATGTCATCGAGTGTTTCCAAAACGGCGCTGAATTGCTGGCGGGCCGTTGGGTCTGACACGTCAACTACAACAAGCAGCAGTTGGCACTGCACCGTCTCTTCGAGCGTCGATCTGAATGATGCAACAAGATGATGAGGCAGATCTCGAATGAACCCAACCGTATCACTGAGCAAGACGTTGTTGCCATCGGTCAACCCCCACTGCTCGACCCGCGTCGATAGTGTTGCAAACAACTTGTCGTTGGCATAGGCACCACCGGACGTGAGCGCATTGAACAAGCTCGACTTGCCCGCGTTTGTGTATCCGACGAGTCCGACGGTGTAGTGGTCCTCGTTTCGGTGTAGCACTTCACGTTCCATTCGAGCGTGAATGCCATCGAGTTCCTTCTTCAACCGGGTGAGTCGCTTCTGAACCAACCGCCGGTCAATCTCGAGTTGCTGCTCGCCAGGCCCACGCGTGCCGATACCGACCGGCGCGCCGCCCGTTACTTGACCAAGGTGATCCCACATCGCTCGGAGTCGTGGGTAGGTGTATTCGAGTTGAGCGATTTCAACTTGCAACTTGGCCGCGTGCGTGCTGGCTCTGCGAGCGAAGATGTCGAGGATCAACTCGCTTCGGTCAATCACCTTGACGGAGAGCATCTGTTCGATATTGCGAATCTGGGCAGGCGCGAGATCATGATCGAAGATCACCAAGGTGGCCTTGGTCATTTCAACGAGTTTTCCTAGCTCTTCGACCTTGCCCTTGCCGAGGAAGGTCCGCCCCACTGGCTTGTACCGCTTCTGAGACAGGATGCCCACCACAGTGGCCCCGGCCGTCTCGGCGAGCGACTGCAATTCGGCCAGCCGATCCTCAAGGGCTAGTTTGGGACGCGGGAACTGCACCGCAACGAGCACAGCCATTTCCTGCGCGACTTTGAGTTGCTCACGCTGCATTTCGGACATCGGTCGTTACGAGGCCTCCGCTTGCTGGATAGGATGAGCATTCCCTCCCGTCGAGATCAAATCAGAACCGGGAAAGAATCTGGTTCGTATTCTGACAGGAATACAACCCCTTGAGGTATAGCACCCATGAATATCAGACAAATCATTCCACCAGTATTGCTCCTCGCCCTCGTAGGCTTGCTGGCCATTGAGCTGCCCGCTGCGATCGCTGGCCGCGCTCGGAATTATGACTGGTTCGGACCAGTCATCGACGCCCGGGCCATGCTGATGAATCGTTACGTCGAGTCGCCAGACGAGGAAGCCATGCAGGAGGCCATCCTGAAGGCCCTCGTGGATAGTTTGGACGACCCCTACACCGTCTACGTGGCTCCAGCCCATGCCGACGAATTCCAAAAAGACCTCAGCGGCCACTACGTCGGCATTGGCGCCCATGTCCGCGGTGTCGATGGCCGGCTCAAGATTCTCTCGCCTATGGAGGATTCACCCGCCCTAGCAGCCGGCATCAAATCAGGCGACATGGTGCTCAAGATCGGTGAATTCGACACCCTGGACAAGCCAATTCAAGATTGCATCGATCACCTCATGGGCGAGCCTGGCTCGACGGTCAAGGTGCTCGTGCAGCACACGAATGACGAAGAAGAGTGGCTTGAAGTCACGCGAGGTGCCATCAAGGCCCCCACGACCGCAGGGCTGATCCGCCGCGACCAATCGTGGCAGCACCTCATGGACCCGGAACGTGGCAGCGCCTATATCCGCGTAAGTCAATTCACACAGGACACAGTCCCGCAGATGATCGAGTCACTCGCCCCGCTCGTGGCTGCTGGCACGCTTGAGGGACTGGTGCTCGATCTCCGCTCCAATCCGGGCGGCGCCCTCCCTGCAGCTGTCGCGATGTCTGATCTCTTCCTCGCCGAAGGCGACATTGTCTCGATTGCCGCGGATCGCCCGGACCGGGCGGCTGAGCGTCGCGTCTATGCAGCACGCCGTGGCCATCCACTTGAAGATGTGGCCATTGTGGTGCTCGTTGATGAGAACTCCGCTTCAGCAAGCGAAATCGTGGCTGGCGCTCTCGGAGACAACAACCGCGGCCTCATCGTTGGCGAGCGGTCCTTCGGTAAGGGTTCGGTCCAAGAGGTTCGCCCGCTCGAGGGTGACCACGGCATGCTGAAGTTCACCACGGCCCACTACTACTTGCCCAACGGCCGCAATATTCATCGCCATGAAGACCAGCCCGAAGCCGACTGGGGCGTTGATCCCTCACAAGGCTGCGTCGTGCCCGAGAACTTCGAAGAAATGCGTGACCGACTGGAGGCTCGCTGGCAGTTCGAAGCGATCATGGACGAAGAACCCGCCGCGCCAGAACAACTCGATTCGGCCTGGATTCGAGACACCTTGCTTGACGAAGCCCTCGCCGAGGCCAACGATCTGCTGGTCCACCATCATGATCATGGAGCGTGGCCAACGCTTGAGGAAGACACCGATACCGCCTTCCCCCCACTGCAGGCCGAACTCGATGCCGCCCTCGATCGTCGCGAAACCATCTATCGCCACCTTGGAGAACTACACGATGACATCAAACAACTGCAGGGAAGCGAGGAAACGGTCGATCGGGGCCTCATTGGTCTCTCGGATGACGTCGACATCAATGGCGCTGAAATCACACTCCGCGGTCGCGGTGGCGAAGTCATCGGAACATGGCGAATTGGCGAGGGTCAGAACATCCGACTCAGCCTAGAGTCCGTGCGGCTTGAACCCGTTGGCGATGCCAAGGCTGAGTCCGAGGCTGACCCGGACGCGAGCTGACTTCAGCGAGCCCACTGATGCCATTGATTCTCGGAATTGAGTCGAGCTGCGATGAGTCCGCCGCGGCCATTGTTGACGATTCACGCTCAGTACTGAGCAGCGTCGTCGCAACCCAGCATGATCTGCACGAACGCTTTGCCGGCGTCGTGCCCGAGATCGCAAGCCGCGCCCACACCGAGCGGCTCATGCCAGTCATCGAAGAGGCCCTTCGCGAAGCGGACGTCACGCTCAAGGACATTGATGCCGTAGCGGTCGGGCATGCGCCTGGCCTCATTGGCTCCCTGCTCGTTGGCGTCAGCGCGGCTAAAGCCCTTGCCTGGAGTCTTGGTATTCCGCTCGTTGGCGTGCATCACTTGCTTGCACACCTGCATGCGCCATCGCTCGACAACGCCCCGATTGACTTCCCATCACTCTCGCTCATTGCATCGGGCGGACACACTGCGATGTACAGACAAGACGCCACCATGGAAGCCACCTTGATCGGATCGACTATCGATGACGCCGTCGGTGAGGCCTTCGATAAGGCTGCAACCCTGCTCGAGGCGGGGTATCCAGGCGGCCCGGCTATTGAGAAACTCGCTGAGGCGGGCGACGAAAAAGCCGTCGCCTTGCCTATCTCGCGGCTTCGCGGCAACCGATTCGGATTCTCATTCGCCGGCCTCAAGACCGCCCTGCTCTACGCGACACGGGGGAATCCAGTTGGCCGCGGCCGAGACTCCCGCTTCCCGCGGACGCTCAGTGACGTCACCCCATCGCGGCGAGCTGACCTCGCAGCGAGTTTTCAACACGCCGCGATCTCGGCCTTGGTTCGCGGGGTTGACGAGGCCATGCAGGACGCGCCAGTTGTGAGTCTCTGTGGCGGCGGCGGAGTCTTGGCCAACACAATGCTCCGAGACAGACTGGGCGAATGTGCCAGTCGACATGGCGCAACGCTTCGCATACCGCCGATGCGGTACTGCATCGACAACGCGGCGATGATCGCCGGGCTCGGCGGACATATGCTCGCTGTGGGACGAACGGCGTCCTGGGATCTTCAAGCCACGGCAAAACTTCCCCTTGGGATGCAGACATCATGAGCGATGAACAGAAGCCCCAACCACGCCCCCCCATCATGGTCAAGGGCGTCCACCCGTCGACCCTCGACGAGACTTCGCTGCGGCGAGAGTGCGAGGAAACATTCGGACGCCAGCGTGGCCCGGGCGGGCAGCATCGCAATCGCCGCGATTCTGCCGTGCACCTGCAACATATGCCAACAGGGGTAGAGATCATTGCCGCTGAGCGACGCAGTCAAGCAGACAATCGACGCGTGGCTTGGCGTCGACTTCGGCTCAAACTGGCGCGGGCAGTTCGGCGACGAGTCGACACGAACAACTACCAGTGCAGCGAGCTCTGGGAAGAACGCCGCCAAGGCAATAAGATCCCCGTAAGCCCTACGCACAAAGACTATCCGCCGCTGCTCTCCGAGGCCATGGATGTGATCGAGGCGAGGGCCTGGGATGTCGCGGGGGCCGCCGGAACACTTCACGTCACGATGTCGCAACTCGTGCGGCTGATCCGGCATGATGCAGGCGCCTTCGAGCGCGTCAATCGTGGACGAGCGGCGCGGGGCTGGCATCTCCTGCGAAAGTAGCGCGGCCGGCGAGCGGGGCGTACCATCTGCAGGATGTCGACGATCCAAACTCTCATCGAATCGCAGCGTGCAGATCTCATTGCCATCCGGCACGATCTTCATGCCAATCCAGAACTCAGTTATGAAGAACATCGCACCAGCGAGGTTGTCCAGCGGGAGCTGACCGCCGCGGGCGTCGAATTCAAGGCCGGCCTCGCAGGAGGCACCGGCGTTTTAGCTCATATTCCAGGGGGCGAGGGCGACCCAATCGGCCTTCGCGCCGATATGGATGCCTTGCCGATTATTGAGCAGACCGGCTTGCCCTACGCCTCTACGGCGGAAGGGCGCATGCACGCATGTGGCCATGACGGCCACACAACTATCTTGATTGGCGTGGCTCGGGTCCTCGCCTCAATGGCCAAGAATGGTGGGCTGCCCCGGCCAGTCTCGCTGCTCTTCCAGCCGGCAGAAGAAGGCGGCGCTGGTGGCAAGCGGATGGTCGAAGATGGTTGCCTCGATGGCTCGGTGCTGGGGCCGCCACTCTCGTCAATCTACGGCCTCCACGGGTGGCCAGCCCTCGATCTTGGGCTGCTCGCGAGCTGCCCAGGGCCGATTCTGGCCTCTGCGGACGGCTTTGAGGCGAGAATCACCGGCAAGGGCGGGCACGCGGCCATGCCGCATCTGTGCATTGATCCCATTGCGGCGGCTGCGGCCGTCATTCAATCTGCCCAGCAGGTTGTCTCGAGACAGGTTGATCCAATCCAAGGCGGAGTCTTGTCGATCACCCGTGTTGAAGGCGGAACGACCCATAATATCATTCCGGAATCGGTGTTCTTGCAGGGTACGACCCGATTCCTCAATGATAAGGCCGGCGAGGCCCTTCACAGTGGCTTTGAACGCATCCTCCATGGCGTCGCGGCCGCCCACGGGTGCACGGCTGAAATCACGTGGCACGAGGGCTACCCCATCACCTTCAACGCCCCCGAAGCCCACGCCACCTGGAAAGAGGTCTCAGAATTGACGTTTGGGGCCGATCACGTCCACACCATGGACCCAGTCATGGGCGGCGAAGACTTTTCGTACTACGGACAGAAGATCCCTGCCTGTTTCTTCGCCCTCGGCCTGCTACCAGAGGGCCAGGACGACATGCCGAGTCTCCACC
>JABJQE010000227.1 GCA_018663565.1 Phycisphaerae bacterium | reverse complement strand
ATTCTTTCCAATGTCATGGACGTCCCCTTTCACCGTGGCCAATACCAAATGACCTTTCGTTGACCCCTCTGCTCGGTCCATCTTGGCCTCAAGGTAGCCCACGGCCTTCTTCATGACCTCTGCCGATTGCAATACGAATGGCAGTTGCATTTGGCCGGATCCAAAAAGTTCGCCAACGGTCTTCATGCCAGCAAGAAGATGATCGTTGATGACCTCAAGCGGAGAATAGGTCTCGAGGGCCGCTTCGAGATGCACCTCAAGATCACGTTTCTCGCCATCGACAATATGTGACTGCAAATGCTCTTCGAGGGACCGCTCCGCCACATTGGCTTCCGAGACTGCAACATCCTCATCTGTAAAAAGACCAATGAAGTGCTGCAACGGATCGTGGGATTCATTCGAGACATCTGCGGGCAATCCCGTGCCACCTCGCGTCAAGGCTCGCCGGTCATGAAGTACATCTAACGCTGCCTGCTTTTTGCTTGGATCAATGCGATTCATAGGCTGAATCTTCGAGGCGTGCATGATGGCACTCGTCAGTCCAGCATCCATCAATTCCCACAACAAGACGGCATTGAGGACCTGCCGAGCCGCAGGCTTCAAGCCAAACGAACAATTTGAGAGACCACACGTGATTTGCACTGCAGGCCACGCCTCGCTGATACGGCGAACACCCTTGATGAGCTCGAGGGAACTTCGCCGATCTCCGTCCATTCCAGTCGAAACTGGCAATACCAGCGGGTCAATGAAGAGATCTTCGACTGCCAGCCCATGCACCTCAGTTGCTCGAGCAATTGCCCTGCGGGTGATATCGTATTTGCGATCAGCCGTGCGAGCCATCGCCTCTTCTGCGTCTTCATCGATTGTGCCGATGACCAGTGCAGCCGAGAAAGTCTTGGCGAGCGTGCATAATGCGTCGAACTTCTCCACGCCATCTTCGAAGTTCGCCGAGTTGATGACACACTTGCCGCCCGCGCAGCGGAGCCCCGCTTCAATCGTCCCAAGTTGCGTCGAATCAATCATGATCGGCGCATCAACTTGGCGGGCCGTCTCCGATACGACGCGCGCCATGTCTGCTGCATTATCACGTCCGGCGTAGTCGACATTGATATCGAGACAATTCGCACCTTCACGAACTTGCTGACGTGCAAGAGAAATCATCTCATCAAAGTCTTCCTTCTCAAGAAGCCCCTTGAACTTGCGGCTCCCGGATGAGTTCATACGCTCACCAACAATGAAGAATGATCGCTCTTGCCGGTATGGCATTGGCGTGTACAGACTGGCACAGGCAGCGGGTGCCGTGACTATCTGCCGGCCCACTCGCTTCGTTTCTCGGGCCACTGCAGCGAGTCGCTCAATATGGTCCGGCCCAGTGCCACAGCACCCACCAATAATGTCGACCCCAAGCCGCCCAACAAGATCTGACACCGTCTCGCCCAGTGGTTCGGGCCCAAGCGGGAACTCCGCCCGTCCTTCCACAAGCACAGGAAGACCTGCATTTGGTACGCAGGAGACCAATCGGTCCCAGTGGGCGCAGAGGTATTCAATATGAGGCACCATCTCGCGTGGCCCTGTTGCGCAGTTCAATCCAAGCCCCGCGATGGGATATCCCTTCAACACTGTCGCAGCCGCCGCAATATCAGTACCAAGCAACATGGTGCCCGTTGATTCAATGGTCAGGCTCACGAAGATTGGCTTGTCTGATGGCGAGAGGCCAGATTCCTCAAGCGCCAACAGGCAACTATTCACAGCACATTTCACCTGGAGCAGGTCCTGGGCTGTTTCAATCAAGAAGGCGTCGACCCCACCGGCAATCAATCCCCGTGCCTGGTCGGTATACGAGGCAAGCATCGTCGCCCAATCCACTTGTCCAAGTGAAATCAGCCTCGTGCCTGGCCCCATCGATCCGAATACAAATCGCGGGTGATCCAGCGATGCGTGCGCATCACATGCCGCTCGCGCGATTTCAGCGGCTTCTCGATTCAGATCGACTGTCCAACTCGCGAGTTCGGGATCGAACTCAGAAAGCACAAGCGGATTTGCTCCGAAGGTATCCGTCTCAACCGCGTCGGCCCCCACCGAGAGATAAGACTCATGAATGGACTGAATGAGTTCTGGCCGAGATCGCACCAACAGGTCCACGCAGTTCTCGTGGCCGAGATAGTCGCGATCAACCTCAAGGTCGACCCCCTGCAACGTAGAACCCATCGCGCCATCGAGTACCAACGGCCTTCGCTGCGAAACTTCAAGGAGAGTAAGAGGCATGGGACGCAGCATAGCGCCTCCCGCCCAAGCCTTCAACCGCATATCCGGATAGACGGATCAAGCATTCGGGTCGTCATACGGCCCTATGATGCCCCTCAACCCATGCACCTCATTCGCCCTACCCTTGCCTCGCTGATTGTGGCCACCACGATCATGGCCGCTGAGAACCACCCGAAGCCTGCCCCACTGCCACAAGGCACCGTGTTGCTGCAGCGATTCATCCGCGCGGTCGGCGGCGAAGCGGCCATTCGAGATGTCCAGTCCATGTCCGCGAGCGGACAGATTCACCTGCCAGGCTCAGAGGAGACCGGACAGTTCAGTTGGGCGGTCGCTGATGGCGGACGATGTGTCTTTGATCTGACCTTCCCGAATCTTGGACACAGCACCTACGGCAGCGACGGGACGATCGGCTGGGAGTCACTGAAGCTTGGCGACACCGAAACGGTGCGAGAAGTCGCTACCTCGACGATCGAATCTCGGCGCCGCCGTTCGAACTGGTTCGAACTGGCGCTCACGCTGCCAGCCCGCGCGCGAACATTTGACACCATTGGTCTCTCGACATTCGATGGTTGTTCAGCATTCGAGATCCGAATGGTCGATGACACCGATCGCGTTCACCACGTGTTCTTCGACGCCACGACCCATCTTCTGCTTGGCGTGCGGCTCATCGAACGCGGACCACTTGGACTCGCCGACGTCACCATTCGCTTCACTGATTGGAAACCCGTTGGTTCACTTCTGCTCTTTCACGCCGTTTCGATCGACCATGCAAATGTGCATATGCGATTGCAGTTTGAGCATGTCTCGCTACAAGACGTCCCCATTACACGATTTGCCCTACCGATCGGCTTGAATACGCCCACGCCCGCAGAGCAAAAGGCCACACATGACTGATTTGTCCAACACGATCGATATCCGCAATGTCACCAAGAGATTCGGATCGGTCACGGCTGTCCAGGACCTCAATCTTGCAGTGCCGGAAGGATGCCTCATCGGGTTTCTCGGCCCTAATGGCGCTGGCAAGAGCACGACCATTCGCATGATCATGTCGATCATCTACGCCGACGAGGGCGGCATTGAAGTGCTTGGCCGGTCGGCCCTCGATTCCAAAGATCGAATTGGCTACTTGCCTGAAGAACGAGGCCTGTATCGCCGCATGCGAGTTCGCGCCTTTCTTCGATACATCGGGCGGCTCAAGGGCATGACTCGCGCCTCGGCTGACGCGTCGGCAGCGAACTGGCTCGACCGACTCGAATTGCCTGAAGCATTGCCGCGTCGATGCGAGGAACTCTCCAAAGGGCAGCAACAGAAAATTCAATTCGTCGCCGCAGTGCTGCATGATCCCGATCTCATCGTGCTCGACGAGCCTTTCTCCGGCCTCGACCCTGTGAATGCAGCATTGCTCTCGGGCGTTATCCAGGAACTTCACGACCAGGGACGAACGATTGTCTTCTCCACGCATGTGCTCCATCAGGCCGAGCAACTCTGTGACCGCATCTTTCTGATCGACCGCGGCGTGAAACTGCTCGACGACGACATCATGAGCATCCGAGACCGATTCCGCGAACGCATTGTCAATGTTGAGCTCGCTGAAGGGGCGACACTCCCGTCATTTCCGGGGACACGCGTCGTGGCCTCAACCGAGCACGCAGATCAATACGAGTTGCATGTCGATGACGGTGTCAATGAGCAAGCGATTATGCGAAGCGTCATCGAAGCCGCACCAATTCGATCCGTCTCGCTGCGGGAGCCTTCGCTCAATGACATCTTCACTCGACTTGTCACCAAGGGGACTTCGCAATGAGTCGAATACTCACCGTGGCCGGTCGTGAGTTTCGCCACACTGTATTGACCAAGGCATTCTTTCTCGGCTCTGTCGTTGTGCCGATCGTCATTGTGCTGGTCTCAATTGGCGCCGAAATGTTTCTCAAGCCAACGATTCCGCCTATGGCTGGAAAGCTCGCCATCATCGACGGCGGGCCGGCACTGATTGCGGCCCTTGAAGAGAACCTCGCCCCGCCAAAGCCGAAGACCTCCACTATCGATCCGACCCAACGCCCTGAGGAGCTAGTCAAAGCTGCGATGGCCGAAGCAGCAACCCAAACTGCAACCAAGACCCGGCCAGATACATCCGAACTTCGGCTCGTGTCCCAACCAGTACAGGAGCTTGACGCTATCAAGGAAGGCATTCGAGATGGCTCCTGGGTTGGTGCCATTGAAGTGAGCCCCGGAAGCCTCTCGCCCGATGCACCCCGAGGCGGCTCGGCCGTCATCTGGCTTGCACCTTCAGCCGCTTCGAGCCATGTTGATCTGCTCACAGGCTCAACTCGACAAGCTGTCGTGGATGCACGCCTTCGCGGCATGGGCATGTCGCCGGAAGTCGTTCGGGCCGCAGTTGATCGGCCGTCTATCGAAACGATCCGTATTGGCAGCGGAGGCGGTGAGCAGAGTGAATCTAAACTCACTCGCTATCTCGTGCCCGTTGGCTTCATGATTCTCATGTGGATCGTCACCTTTACCGGCGGCAACTACTTGCTGATGTCCACGATCGAAGAAAAATCAACCCGGGTGATCGAAGTACTGTTGAGCGCCACGAGCCCAACCGGCTTGCTCGCAGGGAAGATTCTTGGCTTTGCCGGCGTATCGGCCGTCATGCTCGCGATGTACCTGCTCGTCGCGATTGTGATGATGATTCTGTTCGCGGCGGTTGATCTAATCACACCCGGGGACATCATCCTCGGCGCCTCGTTCTTCATTATTGCTTACTTGATGCTCGCAGCAATCATGGCGGGAATTGGAAGCGCTGTCAGTGATATCACGGAAGCCCAGTCACTCATGGGCCCTGCGATGCTCGTCCTGATGCTTCCGATGCTGCTCATTCCGGTTATCACCGAAGACCCAAACGGAACCGTGGCGGTAGTCGCGAGTTTCATCCCCCCGCTCTCGCCATTCATTATGGTGCTTCGCGTTGCGGCGTCACCTGAACCCCTTGCGCTCTTTGAGGTCTTGCTCGCGCTCGCCTGGGCCATCATCTGCGCGGGCGGAATGATTTGGGCCGCGGGCCGAATCTTCCGAGTCGGTGTATTGATGCAAGGGAAGCCACCCTCCCCACTGGAAATGCTCCGCTGGATTCGGTATCGGTAGGGACAGAACCTCGCCTCAAAGCCTGCCCCCGGTGCCGTCAATTCCCAATCACCTCATGTCGCGGCGAAGTCACGCGGCTGCTTATTTTTATGACCGCGGGGATATTCAGGAGCAGATACCCGGTGGCAAAGAACAGCAGTACCGCTTGATACTGGCCGGCGCCGGCATCTCCAGTCATCATGATGCCCGCGCCGATAATGCCAACGAGATACCCGAGTGAACCTATCGCATGGACGCCGCCCATATCGACCGGACCGCCCCCGGCGCGACTCGCCAAGATGAGCGTTGTTGGATAGAGGCCTGCCCCCGCAACGCCAAGTAGCACCAACACCAGCAGTACCGAGGTCATATTCATCCAGGGCGCTGCGGCCAACGCTGCAAATGCGCCGGCATACCCCACGACAGACACAACGCGAACCGGCATGGCGCCGATACGATCGGCTAGCAGCCCAGCGGGCCATGCTCCAATCGCCAAGATTGCCAAAGAAGCCCCCATTGCCGCACCAACAAATCGGCTCGAACGATCAAGTTCATCAACCAGATAGAGCGTCGCAGTCACAGACACAACTGCCCCAATGGCCCGATCGCCAAATGCAAATGTCAACGCCGGCCACAGCGATGATCGCCGGCCGGATTTCGCCATTGCTGCAGATACTCTCGCCTGCCGATCAGCAAGTAACCCAAGCGGATGCGACCACCCAGCAGCCGCGAGCGCCAGCAAGAGACACATGGCGGCCCCAATCAAGAACACACCCTCTCCAATTGACGGGGCTGACACCCCGCCAATCACTGCCCCAGACGCCAATCCAAGCATGAGCGCCAAACCGGCGGGGCCGAAGCGACTTCCCGCTTTGTGTTGACGCCCCGCTTCGAGCAGGCCAAGCAGCACGGCAAGCGACACAATGTCGGCCATGCCCTCTACAACGCGAATGCTCAGAGCGGCTGAGAACGAGATGGGGCTCCATAATGCAACGAGAGCGAGCCCATTCACCATCGCCGCTCCAAAAACCAATTGACCGGGTCCGAACCGTAACTGAAGCCGGCGCAGCATCGGCACCGCCACAAACGCCCCAATCAACGAGGCTGCCACAAACCAGTGTGCCGAGGATGGCGACACGCCCCATCGATCCATCACCCCAGCCTTGAGGGCAAGTGGAATCATGGCATCAGGCAGGGCTGCGAGCCCAACGAGCAGGCAGACCATGAGCACTGGGCGGCGAACTTCAGCCGTTTCTGAGGATGAACTGTGCTCGCTCACGCCACGCTCCATTGTTGGCAGGGCACGCTATCCTGCAAGACGTTGGCGAGCACGGGCATAACTCAATCCTTGGCTTGCGAGTTCGACGTTCACACTGAACGTACTTTGAACCGGAAATGCGATCGTACCATGACACAGAAAATCGTCTCAAGCCCAGCGGCAGCCCTCGAAGGCCTCACATGCAATGACATCACCGTCGCGGTGGGGGGTTTCGGATTGTGCGGCATTCCTGAACAGCTCATCATTGCGCTGCGTGATTCTGGTGCCACCGGACTGACCGCCGTATCGAATAATGCAGGCGTCGATGATTGGGGACTCGGCCTGCTTCTGCAGTCTCGGCAAATCAAACGAATGGTCAGCTCGTATGTGGGCGAGAATGCAGAATTTGAACGGCAATACCTTGCCGGGGAACTCGAACTGGAATTCACCCCCCAGGGCACCCTTGCCGAGCGGATGCGAGCAGGCGGCGCAGGTATTCCGGGCTTCTATACCCGCACCGGCGTCGGCACCGTGGTAGCAGAGGGCAAGGAACACCGTGAATTCCAGGGGCACACCCACATCCTCGAAGCCGGAATACTGGCAGATCTCTCCCTCGTGAAGGCATGGAAGGCCGATGAGGTGGGCAATTTGGTCTACCGCAAGACCGCTCGGAACTTCAATCCAGCCGTGGCAATGTGCGGACGCACCACCGTGGCCGAAGTCGAGGAAATCGTGCCAGTAGGCTCAATCGACCCCGATCAGGTCCATACGCCCGGCATCTATGTCGACCGAATTGTTCAAACCATGTCCGAGAAACGCATCGAGCAACGCACCGTTTCGTAAAGAATGCCCCTCTCGGGGTACAATCGCTGCCTGCTTTCTATCTTTGCTGCCATAAAGAGGCAGGCCCACCGTTGGTGTGGTCTTCGCCCCCCCTACTTCCGCCTCTTGGATACCTGGAGAGACCCATGCCCCGTCCACGACTCGTAACAACAGCTTTGTCACTTCTCGCCGCCATCTGCTTTGGCCTCGCCGCGACAGCCCAAGGGCTTGGCAGTTTGCCATCCATCATGAAGCCGAAGTATTTCAGCCGGGATCTACTGCTTTTCATTGAGGGACTTCACCTCACTGAGGAACAACAAGTGATTGCCGAGATGATCTTCGATGACTACGAGCGAGAGTTCCAAGAAGGCCTCGACAACATGGAAGCAGAAGTCACGGATGTAGCCAACGCCGTAGGAGAACTTGGCGACGACAAGGACGCCATTGTAAAAGCCGTCCTTGCTCCAATCCAAGGATGGGCTGGGCAACGAGACGTATTGGGCATCCAACTCGTCGAAAACATTCGCATTATTCTTGATGAAGAACAACAGGCCGCATGGACCAGATTCTACCGCCGTCTCGAGCGCGAGAAGCGACTGCCTGATAGTCGACTATCTGGGGAGAACACCAACATCGATCACGTCATGCGTGACCTCGACTTGCAGCCTGCCCCGGCCACCGCACTCGCCGACGCCAAATTAAGATGGGAACTGGCCCTTCACGACGCGTTGATCGTACGAGCGAACGCAACTCGCCAGAACTACGACCTGCTCGAGCAGATCAACAACAACAGTAGCGACGACTCGCGAGATCGTGCGAAAGAACTGGCAGCTCGAATTCAGGTGCGCGACATCACAGACGCCGCTATTGAAGAACTCGCCGTGCTCTACGCCGCCAATGGTGATGCGTTTCGACGAGAAGCCCTGAAGCGTGGGTACGGACGCGTGTATCGCACAACACCAGCGGAACGGCTATTCAAAGCAGCGATCCAATCAGAACAGGTGAAGGCCGACCCCGCACTCACCGCCGCCGTTGAGGATCTTTTTGCCTCTTACATCGAAGAACTCGGCGCAATCAACTCGGCGTTACTCGATCTCACCCGAAACTGGGAACCTGAACTTGAGAAAGCCAAGATTCTGAATCGCGCCCGCCGACTTGCAGGCGAGCCGCGCGTTATACCCCAAGATCCAACCCGTGATCTCTATCAACAACGACGTGAATTGGGCACGCGATATGTCGAACTGCTTCGCGATCTGCTTGGACTCGAAATCTTCTCTGAACTCGAAGGCGCTTCGCGATACTTGCCACGACCGAAACCCGGATCAAACGATCCCAACGCCAAGGCATCAGGCGGAATTCGAGCAACCGGCAAAGCGAGCAGCCCCAAAGAACGCGGCCAAACGGCGAGCGGTAAACTCACCGGCCCGAACAAGACATTCGGCAACGCTCGACCACGCGGACCAATCGGAAGCCCAAAGGGCCGCGATGACTGATATGGATCGAGACCCCACCGAATTCGACCACGACTCAGGCGAAGAGGCCGAAAAGACGCTGACTGCCAGCCGCACGATCGACGAGCAGGCGGCTGCCATTCGCGAACGCGCAAATCTCCTTGGCATTCACTGGCATGAACGACCCGTCCAAGCCGACGCAGACACCATCGCTCTTGTGGACCCTGAAGTAGCAGTTCGACTGAGAATCGTTCCAATTGATCGTCGCGACAGCACGCTCGTGCTCGCGATGTTCGACCCGCTCGACACTGATGCCGCCGACGAGATTGCCGTTCTCACGGGCATACCAGTGCAGCGAGAGGGCATGGAGCCGGCCATCTTTGCCGAACTCCTCCGGCAGCACTATGGCACCACCGCTTCAAAGATGGCCGACTTGCTCGGCGGACAAACTGACGCAGATGGCGACGACCTCGAACACAATCTTGATGCTTTCGAAACTGACGACATTCATCGGATGGCCGAAGAACCCACGCTCGTCAACTTGGTCAACCTCGTTCTGATTGAGGCCATTCAATCGCGAACGAGTGATGTGCATGTTGAACCGTTCGAGACCGAGCTCACTGTTCGATACCGAATCGATGGCGTCTTGCACATGCAGCCCCCACCCCCAAAGCACTTGCAGCCAGCACTCATTGGCCGCATCAAGATTATGGCCGGCATGAACATCGCCGAGCGATACATCCCACAGGATGGCAAGATTTCGCTGCGATACGAAGGTCGCAAGATTGACATTCGAGTGTCCACCGTCCCCACGCTCTACGGCGAATCGGTCGTCATGCGTATTCTCGACAAAAGCCAGCTTCGCCTCGACTTTAACACGCTTGGCATTCGACCCGAACTGCAAGCATCAATGGACGACCTGCTCGCCAAGCCACACGGCATTCTGCTCAACACCGGTCCGACCGGCTCAGGCAAGACCACCACCTTGTATGCCTCGCTGACTCGGATCTTCGATGCCACCAAGAAGATCATCACCATTGAAGATCCTGTTGAGTACGAACTTCAGGGCATTAACCAGATCCCGGTCAATGCAAAGCGTGGCCTGACGTTTGCGTCAGGACTTCGATCGATTCTGCGTCAAGACCCAGACATCGTGCTCGTCGGAGAAATACGAGATGGCGAAACAGCAGAGATTGCCATCCGCTCGGCACTGACCGGCCACCTTATTCTCTCGACGCTGCATACGAATGACGCCATCAGTTCAATCGGCCGACTCGTTGACATGGGCACTGAGCCCTATCTCGTAGCGTCAGTACTCGAAGGACTGCTCGCACAACGGCTCGGACGCCGTATCTGCGATCACTGCAAGACTCAAGTTCCCATGCCAGATGACATTGCCTCTCGCATTCGGAGTGAAGAAGTCGCAACGTTTGGCGGCCAGGTCTGGGTTGGCCAAGGATGCGACAAGTGCAATAACAGTGGCTATCGCGGCCGAGTTGGTTTCTTTGAGCTCCTCCGAATTCAAGGTAATCTGAGACGAGCCATCGCCGATGGCGCAGCAAGCGCCGACATGGCCGAGGCCCTGCCAGAGAGTTTCCGCACCATGCGTCAGGACGGGATGGACCGAGCACGCGAAGGCGTCACGACCGTTCCTGAAGTGCTCCGCGCGACGCAAGATGCCGAGGAGATCTTCGACTAGGCCATGCCGACCTTTGACTATGAGGCAATTTCAACCAACGGCCGCGCTCGCCGAGGGTCTATCTCGGCTTCAAGCCGAGCAGATGCAACACGCCAACTCCTTCAACGCGGCGAAACTGCAACTTCATTAATTACCGCTGGCGGCGGAACCGCCATACATGACCCACGCTCGAACACAACGAGCCCTGCCAAGCGACATCCAGGCCGACCAACGATGCGAACGACTGAAGTCGCCGCGCTCATGCGGGAACTCGCCACCGCGCTTGAGGCTGGCCTGCCGCTGATGCAAGCACTTCGCACGATCCGAAAGCAAGCCTCTGGCCGATCCGCGCCGGTGGTGCTCGACCACTTCATCGACCGCGTAGAGGCGGGCGAGTCCCTGCACAAGGCGGCCACCTCGTATGGCGCGCCCTTTAACGACCTCATTGGGGGAATGCTCCGCGCCGCAGATGCCTCCGGAGAGAGCAGTATCGTGCTGCATCAACTCGCAGACCTCCTCGAACGATCCATTGAACTTCGCCGCGAAATACTCGGCGCCGTGTTCTACCCACTCATGGTGGCCGTGCTCATTCTCAGCAGTGCAATCATTCTTGTCACAGTGCTCATCCCACGCCTGATGGAACCACTCAAGGCAGCAGGAATGAAGCAGTTGCCACTTCCCACTGAAATCCTGCTCAACCTGGCCGACTTCATTACGGCATGGTGGCCACTCTGCATTGTGGGCATTGTCGGCAGTGTGCTGTTCTGGAAATTCTGGATCGTAAGCCCAGATAATCGTCTTCGCTGGGACACATGGAAACTCAAAGTGCCCGTTCTGGGCAAACTCCTCCGGGATGTCGCCGTCGCACGATTTACTCGAACAATGGGTACGCTTGCTTCGGCCGGGCTGCCACTGCTCGATTGTTTGAATATAACCCGCGACACCCTCGTCAATACAGCCATGATGCGTGCGATTGACGATGTCCACGCCCAAGTGACAGAAGGCAAACCACTTGCTGACCCACTTGAACGATCTGGCTTGTTCCCCCCACTGCTTGTTCAAGTCGTCAACCTTGGTGAACGATCCGGGCAACTCGAGAAGATGCTTGGTCACGCCGCAACCGCCTTTGATCGCCAAGTGAATGTATCGATCAAGATCTTTACAAAGGCATTTCCACCAATCCTCATCATCATCATGGCTTCCCTGGGCGCCTTCGTCCTTGCCGCCATCT
>JABJQE010000226.1 GCA_018663565.1 Phycisphaerae bacterium | reverse complement strand
TTGCCAAAACGCAGAACCTCCCAACCGTATTTCTCCTGGCGCTGCGACAACCACTTGTCGAAGAAATTGCCTTTGTTTACGGAGATTTTCTTGCCCTTCAGATCCTCCAGCGACTTTACCTGAGCGGAACCGCGTTTGATGAGGAACTGCCATGCCACATCCATGTAGCCCTCGCTGAACAACATCTTGGAGGCGCGCTCCTTGGTGATGGTCGTCGGCACGATGATGGCGTCAAATTTGCCTGAATGGAGCCCAGCAAAGATGCCAGACCATTCCTGGTCAATGATCTCGTACTCGATGCCCATGCGCTTGCCGAGGGCTGCGATCAGATCAACGTTGTAACCTTCCACCCCGCCGGTGGGTTTTGCCATGACATGCGGCGCATAACCGACATCCACGGCGACTTTAATGGTTTCGGCTTGTACGGTGGAGAAACAGCTAAGGGATGCTGCGGCAAACAGGGCCGCTGCTTTGAGCGTGGTACGGCGAATGTTCAATCTGTTGTCCTCGGTGTTGTCGTAGTGCAGGGAAGCGAAGTGCTGTTCGTTTGGATGCAGCACTTCAGCAGAAAATGTCAAATCATCTGCCTCAAGATTCGGTTGAGACGCGTTGTCAGAGCTGTGCGCGTATCGTTAGCCGCCCGGCCCCACTCCAATGTTCATGTTTGAACTGCATCGGCAATCTCGCTACCGAAAGCAGACCAGACACCCTTGTGTTTGATGATGTATTCCAGGGCTTCTTTCAATACCGGCGCCCGGAAGGCCTGGCCGCTGACCCACGAATGCAGGCTGATTGCCATTATCCGCCCGCTGCCGTCGCGGCTTTCGTTGTAAAGCCAGTCGAAATGGTCCATGACCTGCTGCAAGAACTCTTCCTCGGTTTGCCGAAGATTGATGAGGATATGCTGGTCATCCAATTCGAATGGATGCGGCATCGCCACAAGCTCGCCACAGTCCGTGCGAAATGCATAAGGCTGCTCGTCATTTGACCAATCGCACATGTAGTCGACCTGCCTTTGCGCGAGCAGATCTGGGGTGTTGAATGATTGCGATTTGGCTGGCGAGAGCCAGCCACGAACCGGCTGCGTGCTGACTTTGCGCAGTTCGCCGAGACATTCGTCAACCAACGCTGCCTCTTCTTCCAGTGTCAATTCGCTGTGGTGCGTTGCGTTCATGTCTACGCCGTGAGCGATGATCTCCCAATCGCGTGAATTGATCTGCTCAACCAGATAGGGGTGGCGCTTTGCCACCGCACTGTTGATGGCGACTGAAGCTTTGATCCCCAGTTCATCCAAAACTCTGAAGATGCGAAAAATACCGTGGCGCAGCCCATAGTCGCGCAAGGTGTAATTCCAATAATCGGGATATGGCCGCGCGAGTCCTGCGGTCATCTTTACCGGCGCGTTGGTCATGTTGAGAGGAAACCACTCGACCGTGGGAATGACCCACAGCGCCACCCGCGCATTATTGGGCAACTGCAAGGGTGGCCGAGATGCCATTTCACTCCATGGGTAGCGCTCCTGGTCCATGCCGTAGTTACGGTGCACGTACTTGAGATAATCTTCACAAAGACTCACGACTCAGCCCCCTGTCTTGCTTGCATGAAGGTGGCGACTTCATCATAGTGATTTGCATAGTACCAATCGGCGATCTCCCGGCCAGTGGCTAACCAGACCTGATCGTGGTTAGAAATATATTCGAGCAGATCTGCGAATGGACCAATCCGATTGGGCTGGCCTATAAGGTACGGATGCAAGGGGATACACATGACCTTTCCAGTATCGGCGCTCTCGGCAAAGAGCTGGTCGAACTGTGCCCGCAGGATATCCGCATATTGTCGGCTGCTGCGTCCCCACATATACAGAACGGTGAAATCGTTCATCTCCAGGGAGTAAGGCACGGAGACGAGCCTGTTGTTGGAAACGTTTACGGGCAGAGGCTGGTCGTCGTGAAACAAGTCGCAGGTGTATTGAATGCCAGCTTCTGCCAGCAAATCCATGGTCACTTCGGTGTTGGTCAATGCTGGCGATAACCAGCCAGAGACGTCCTGCCCACTGTGCTTCTTGATGGTTGCCTGCACGTCGCGAATCAGTTCTCGCTCCTGCTCCGCACTCATGCCATAGGTGTACCGAGTGTTGTACACGCCGTGAGAGAAGAACTCCCAACCGCGCTCGGCGCACGCTTTGATGATCTCCGGATGATGGTCGCATACAGCGACATTGAGGGACACGCTACCGCGAACCCCGCAATGGTCCATCACTTCCATCAAGCGGCGAAAACCTACACGATTGCCATAATCACGGTGCGAATAGCCGGAGACATCAGGATCGGGTCGTGGCCAGGCCTTGCGCACCGGGTTGACCGGCGGGTTGAACTCGTAGAACTCAATGTTCGGAGCCACCCAAAATGCGATACGCGCGCCGCCCGGCCATGTGATTTTCGGGCGATCATCCATCGGCAAATAGTCGTATAGCCCGGGATCTTCTTGCATGCTGCGACTCTCAACCATTGGGGGCTTGATAGTTCG
>JABJQE010000225.1 GCA_018663565.1 Phycisphaerae bacterium | reverse complement strand
TATCTCGACGGAATGTCGAAGATCGTCGGCGCCCATGGCGGCACCCTCGACAAATATGTCGGCGATGCGGTGGTCGCCTTCTTTGGCGCGCCCCAGGAGCAATCGGACCACGCGACCCGCGCCGTGGCCTGTGCGCTCGCCCTCGACGCCTTCGTGGAAGGCTTCCGGGCCACACGGCAAAAGGAGGGAATTGCGCTCGGCATCACGCGCATCGGCGTGCATACCGGCATGATCGAACTCGCTGAGAACGATGGCGCTATTGGGGTTGTGATCGGTCATGAGATTGGTCATGTCATGGCAGCGCACTCTGCCGAGAGAATGAGTTATCAACTCCTTCTTGTTGGCGGCCTCGTGCTTGGGTCGGTGGCCTTGGAGGACCAAGACGACACTACCCGTCGAATGGTGCTCGGCGCGATGGGCGTCGGTGCGTCAGTTGGTGTCATGTTGCCCTATAGCCGACTGCATGAATCCGAGGCCGACGAACTGGGCTTAATGATTGCAGCAAACGCGGGCTTTGATCCGCGTGAAGCAATTGATCTGTGGCAGCGAATGGATGAACAGAACAGTGGAGGGGTTGAGTTCTTGTCAACCCACCCATTGCCACGCACGCGAATCGATGACTTTCAGGTGATCATGCCTCGGGCAATGACGCTGTATCGGCGGACGCTTCGTCGCTGACGTGGTGATCGGCCTTGATGCGGGCGAGATCTTCGGGTGTGTGCGTGCCGCCCATGTGAATCATGGCGACACCAAGAATGATCAGGGCGATGCCACAGATCTTGACCCATGGCATGGTGTCACCAAAGAGCCAGACGCCGATGAAGGCAATGGCCGCGGTGCCAACGCCCGCCCAGATTGCATATACAACGCCAATTTGCAGGTATTCGAGCGATTTGATCATCGCGAGAAAGCACAAGATATAGCAGATGGCCATCCATACAGACGGCCAGAACCGTGTGAGTCCATCGGAGAGTTTCATGAAGGTGGCAGCAGCCACTTCAAAGCCAATTGCAAGGATGAGAAAAAACCAACCGATCATGAGACACGCGCTCCCGCTTGAGTGGTGTGCGAGTGTATCGGCAATTCAGTTCGAGTTGGTCAGGCGTTGCCGGGTGGTGGCGCGTCTGATGGGGGGCCGTCCGGGGGCGGCCCTCCGAGTGGTGGTTCGCCGAGTCCTCTCGGGCCTCTGCGCGGGCCACCGCGTCGCGGTGGTCCATCATCCGGGTGACTGGGGTCGATATGACCTCGGCGATGGCCCCGGCGACCTCCGTCTGTCGGTGGTGAAAACCCTTGTTCGAGAAGCCATGCTCGCATTTTTTCTCGCTCGGCGGCATCAAGACGGCCGTCTTGATCCTCGTCGAACTTCACCCGCATTTCCTCACGCCATGTGGACACCTGACCGCGACGAAGTTCGACGGTGCGTTGGGCCTCTTCGCGTTCGGATGCATTCAATTCACCATCCCCGTCGGTGTCGAATTGCTCTAGGGCTAGAGCGGGTGGGCGATCACTACGGTCTTTCCCTTGACCCTTTACGTGAGGTGGGTGCATGCGTCGGCCGAGGTGGTGCCGTTGTTCGGGCGTTAAGAGATCGACGAAGTGGCCAAAGTGTTGTTGGGCAGCTTCTCGCCGTTTCGCGATGAGCGTAGATTCGCGTTCCATGAGTGTGCGAAGTGCTGTGCCATCTGGTGTATCAGATGCCATTTCTGCGCCAATTGCATCTCGCACTTCATGTAGTTCGCCCCGAATGAGTTCGGTGTCTGCGCGGTACGACGCCCGAAGTTCTTCAAGCCGACCAGCTTGTTGGTCATCAAGGCTGAGTTCATTGGCAACCCGCGTGATTTCAGCAACGGGATCCTTTGGCCGAGGGCGATTCTTTTGAATTGCGCCCGCAACAAAGAAGATGTTGAAGATGACCGAGAGGGCGAGAAGCGCGATGAGAATTCGAATCTTCATTACTTAGACTCCGCCGAGAATTCGGAGACAACCAGAAACGACCCGTTCTCATCAACGCCCGCGGTGCTGAGGCCGAATGTCGCGAAGGCAAGCGTATCGGTATCAAGCGATCGGTCCGTGCCGCTCGCGGAACCGAGTTGCCACCCGCCAAAGGCAAGCAGTACAGCGGCTGCTGCCGCAGCTGCCCACAGGCCGATTCGCCCGGCAACAGCAGGCCGATCAGGCACGAGTGCCTGCACACGGCGGAGGAGCGCTGGACTGGGAGACTCGCTAGCCTGATGGGCACCCCGGCGAAGTTCTACTACCGCGGCGCGAAGATTTGCGTCGTGGGCGAGCGCCGCCTCGATCGCTTCGTGTTCGACAGGCTGATCCACCCACGCGGCAAGATCTTCGGCGGATACTGGCGGGGCGGTATCTGACCACTGCCACCCGGCTTTGAGGCGGCGTTCAAGATCGTCGAATTGGTTTGGTGATGAAGTCATATGCGGTCCTCGGGCTGTACGTCATTCGATGGGGGGGCATCCCCGTCTGATTGGGCGTTGAAGTGTGACCGAAGCCGTTCCATGGCCTTGTGCTTGGTGCTTCGAATGGTCTGCGGATTGACATCGAGGGCCTCGGCCACTTCGGTCACATCCAACCCGTCTTGGAAGAGCATTGTCAAAATGAGCTGTTGGCGTGCCGTCAAGAGGTGGGTGGGGATTAATGGGCCGATTGGAGCGGCCTGCTGGACATCTGGGGATACGGCCCCAAAGGCCTCATCCATTGGGCGGGTGTCCAGTGTTCGTCGCCGCAGCGAGTCGATGGCAACGCTTCGGGCGATGAGGGTGATCCAGGTCGAAATGCCGGCCTTGGAGGGGTCATAATTGCGGAGGAGGCGGCGATCGTTGCGAAGTAATTTGATATAGACCGATTGCACAAGATCATCGATTTCATCGCCATAAGGCGTCTTTCCGCTTGGGCAGACCCTCCGAATGGACGCAATGACCAATCGAATTGTGTGGTCGCAGAAGGATTGCCAGGCTTCGGCATCACCTCTGATACAAGCGTCGAGATCGAAGTCCAAGCGGTGTCCTCTGGGGCCGTGACGGGCGGAAGCGGGTGGGTGTCCAACAGTACGGATCGAGCTGGTGCCGTATCCTCTCAAGATAGGGGGATAGCAGTATCGGCGGGAACGTACAGGAAGGCGAGCGGCGGTAGAGCCGCTCCTATGGGAGATCTCTCGGAATGATTATGAAACGAACAACAATGATTATGAAACGAACAACATTGGCGCTTGGTTTGGGTGCGATTTTGGCTGGTGGGTCTATTGCCATGGGCCAGGCTCCGCCACCGCCAGATGGCGAACGGCAGGCTGAGGGAGATCGAGGCAGTCGTGGCGACCAAGGCCAGCGGGGCGAACCTAGGCAACGTGGTGAGCGTGGCCAGCGGGGCGAACGCGACCGACGAGGTGACAGAGGCGGCCCGCAAAGCGAACAAGGTTCACGTGGCTGGCGAGGTGGCGGCCGTGGTGGCTGGGGCAGCCCGAGTGATGGTCTTCTGGGTGGACCCTCAGGTCGCGTTACGCGATCGGTCTTCCGCCCAGATTATCTCACGCGTGATCTACCCTTGATTGTTGAGATCTTGTCGCTCGATGAAGGTCAAGCCGACGTCGTTGACATGTTGCTCGAAGACTACGACGCCAACTTTCAGATGGCCGTCGATGAAACAACGCAAGCAATGCAAGATCTTGGCGACGCATCTGGAGCCGAATCGCTCGAGGCGGATCGTATTGAGAACTTGCGCGGCGAAATGCAGTCCATGCATGAAGAAATGCGTGAGGCACGTAATGTTTCTCGCCCTGAGCCGAGCGGCGATCGGGCTGCGGGCGGCGAAGCCGGTGGGGCCGGCAACTCGGACACGCCTCGCGCTGAACAGACAGATGAGCAGCGTGAGGCGCGTCGCGCAGCACGTGAGGCCATACGCGAGCAGTTTCGGGAACGAATGACCGCGGTGCGAGATCAATTTCGTGAAGTCCGCATGGCCCAGCTTGAGTCGGATGTCATGCAGAACTTGTTGACCGAACAAATGGCTTTGCTTAAGCAGTTTCAACGCATTCGCATCGGTATGGCGTCCGAAATGACAGATGCCATGATGGGATTGTTGAGTGAGGAGCAAGCGGCTGAATGGGACCAGCTCTCTCGTCATCTTCGCCGCCTTCGACAATTGTCCGAAGGACGATTGCAAGGAGAGCAAACCGATCTTGGCCCCATGGTTGAGATGGCGGTTGTTGAACTCGAAGCCGGACAAGCCGCTGGCGTTCAGGACCTGATGCTCTTGTGGGAGCTCGATCTTGACGGCGCGCTCGCTGCCCGCGCAGCCTTTGACGAGTCTGGTGTCTTCAAGACACTTGAGGCCATGCAGGCTGCAGATTTTGATGCCCTATTGCAACAACTCAGGGCCCGGCAACATCGCGCCGAAGCAGTTCGTGATGTCACGGACATGGCCATCGAGACGATCGCCGCGAGTTTGCCAGCCGAACAAGGTGCAGAGTTTCGTCGCAATGCGCTCCAAACTGGGTACGACCGAGTCTTCCGCACCAGTCGGGCGCAGCGTGCCATTGAAGCAGCGACCAAAATCGAGGATCTTGACGAAGAAACCATGGCAGCAGTCAAGGAATTGCAGACCGCGTGCAATCTTGCCATGGACGAAGAAAACGAAGACATCTTGTTGGTCGTTCGAAAGTACGACGAACCCCGTGAAGTTCGATTTGTGCAGCGGATGCAGCAACGTGCCGCTGGCGAGAGTACACAGCGTGGTGACGATGAAGACGACCCAATGCGATTGGCATTTGATGCCCGTGATGAACTTGATGAGGCATTTCTTCAGGATCTGCGAGACATTCTTGGCGAAGAACGCGTGGCCGAACTGCCGGGTGGCCGCCAACGGAGTGGTCGTGGCGATCGCGGAGGACCTCCTGGATTTGATGGCGATCGCGAGGCGATGCGACAGCAATTCATGGAGCGTTTCGATGCGAACGGCGACGGCGAAATCGATGATGCCGAACGCGAGAAGATTGGCGAGTTCTTCCGCCAGATGCGAGGCGTCGGCGGCCCAGGCGGCGGCCAAGGTGGCCGCGGCGGTGGCCCTCCCCCTGGTGCTTGATTCACCCTGACTCTTTCTCAAACGCGTGGATGTTCTCTGGTCATCCACGCGTTTGTGCGATTGGCATGGCCACAGCCCATCTTTCCACGTAAGGTGGACTTCATGCTCGGTTGCTTGCTGATGTGCCTCTCATGTGGTGGTGTCCAAGATATTGCGGACACGCTGCGCAGCCAGGAACAGGGCATTTTGGCCATCGCACTCGATCCCATTCAGGTTGGCTCGCCAAGGGAGCATATTGACTTTCAGCCGTGGTCCGCGCTCGCTCACGACGCGCGGGTGGTGGTGGAAAGTCAGGATGGCGTGCGAAACGCAGTCATCGGCAGCCTTCGGCAATGGCGTGGCGTGCTCGATGATGGGTACGCGGTCTTGACCGTTGACAACTCACGCGTACGTGGGTTCACACTGCGAGGGGGTGTGATTCGTCCGGTTCGACTTGATGGGAACCACCTGCTTGAAGAATCGGCGGTTCAGTTGCAAGAACTGCGTCAGCCATGCAGCGGACTTGCCGCTCCGGAACCCCCAATGCGGGCGGTCGGGAGCGATCGTTCAAATCGATCAGCGTGTGGAAGTTTGCGCGTGGCGTTTGACTCAGACTGGGAGTTTACGAACGACCTCTTTGGTGGGGATGCTGACGATGCCGCGGCTTACATCGTCGAACTCTCGGGAGCCATTTCCGTTATTCAGGAAGCAGAACTTGGGTTGCCTCTTGAAGTGACTTATGTTCGAACGTGGTCTGACGCGACCGATCCGTACGACCCGAGTGAGCCGACCGATGACTTGCTTGATCAGTTTCGCATTGAATGGGAAGCGAATGAGCCCGAGTCTGATCGTCATGTGGCACACCTGCTGTCGGGATCATCGCAGCCTGACTCAGCCGGCCTTGCCTGGCGGGGCTCGGCCTGCTCGGCGTGGGGTTATGCGTATTCATCGAGTATGAATGGGTTCTTTGTCGATCCGCCGCCAAACCACAGTTGGAGCACGTGGGATGTGATCATCGTGGCGCACGAGACAGGGCATACGATTGGTGCCCGACATACCCATGAGATGGTGCCACCGGTGGATGGATGCGGAAACGGTGACTGCAGCAGTGCGTGGGGCGGAACCATCATGTCGTACTGCCATACATGCCCCCCCAGTTATATGAGCAATACCGTGCTTGAGTTTCACCCTCGCGTTGAGATCGATATCGATACGTTTCTGTCTCAGGTCAACCCCGCTGTGTGTGATCTCGGCTTGCCCCATTCAACTGATGTGGATGGGAGCGGATCAGTGGATGCGATCGACCTTGGCCGTGTTATGGCTCAGTTTGGGCTCTGCACTGGATGTGACTGTAGTGAGGACGTTGATGGATCTGGCGGGGTTGATGTGCTGGATCTCTTGCAGGTCTTGCAGGATTGGGGGTAGACCTGCAACCTTTCCACTTGCGTTTTCGGGTGGATGTGGTCCAATGTACGACGAGCGATTCTGCGGAGGGGTCGTATTCGGCGCATGAGGAGGATCGTGTAATGTTGACTGTTTTTGCAGCGTCTTGTGTTCTTGGCAGCGGTGGTTTGACATGGACTGACTTGTCCACTGACTTGCAGGAAACGAGTTTGCAGACGGGCCGATTCGTCATGGAGTCGGGCCGCGTGCTTCTACTTGAGCAATTCGAGGTTCGCTCGCCCAATAGCGAGGTCGTTGTGATGAACAGTGGTGGGCCAAGCCCAGTTGATCTCGGCGGACTTCGTTTGTGGCACGGGGTAGTGCAAGGCGAAGAAGACAGTGGCGTTTACGTTGCAGTATCGAGTCACTTTACAAATGGATTTGTCCGAGTCAACGGCGAGATTGAAATCGTAAGTAGCGGGGGATTGCCGGGCGACGTATGGGCAACTGATGTGGCAGACTTGCCCGCCTCAATATTTGAGATTCCTGAGTGTGAGATACGAACAACGGATGGCCGGCCACCTCAGCCGCATCAAGTGAGTGAAGATGGCAGGAGTGGTGAGGGGCCCCCGTGCAGGGTCGCCATGCTGGCGCTGGATACAGATTGGGAATTCACAGAGCGGATTTTTGGCGGAGACACGAATGCAGCAGCGGCCTATTCGCTCTCACTCGCTGGGGCCATCAGTGAGATCTATGTTGAGAATGTGAATGTGCGACTTCAAGTGGCGTACTTACGTGTGTGGTCATCGGATATTGATCCGTATGACCCGACAAGCGGAACGGACATGCTCGATCAATTCCGGAATGAATGGGTTGCCAACATGGGACACATATCCCGCAATATTGCGCACATCCTGACCGGGCGGGAGAACCTTCCGTATGGCGGCGTAGCGTGGCTGAGTGTGATCTGTAACCACAACCATGGGTATGGCGTGTCTGGGTATCTCAATGGTCACTTCCCCTATCCGCTTGAGGACAACCACGGGGACAACTGGGATCTCGTCGTGATGGCTCATGAGCTTGGTCACAACTTTGGAACGCTTCATACGCACGATGGGTATTCGCCACCGATTGACAATTGCGGCAATGGCGATTGCACGGGTGCCGAGAACGGCACAATTATGTCGTACTGCCATACATGCTCGGGTGGCATCACCAATATCCGCCTTGGGTTTCACGATCGTGTTCAGCAAGTCATTCTGTCCTATCTCGATTCCATCGAGCCCGGATGTGTCTTGAATGCCGCGGCGGGAACAGCAGTTGATGACTGGGCGCAAACATTGACTGGCAACACGATTGAAATTGATGTCTTGCTCAATGACACCGCTTCTGATTGTGACGGCACCTTTGAACCACAAATCGTTGACTTCGACGCCACAAGTGTCGAGGGCGGGCTAGTTGATCTGGTCGCCGGCGACACGTCTTCAGAGGATCTGCTGGCATATACGCCGCCAGGCGGATTCGATGGCGAGGACTCCTTTACCTATGAACTGCAAACCGGCGCAGTCGCGACGGTCTACGTGAGCGTAGAAGGCCTGCGTGCTCCGGATAGCCCCGCGGCCGTCGAGCCCGGCGTGTACGTGAACTACTACGCGTTGTCATCCCCGTCAGCCTTGCCGGACTTTGACGCAATGGATCCATACTTTGACGATGTGGTTTCCCAAATTGACTTTGCGAGTACTTCTGGAGCGTTCGCGACGAGTGGTCGGAGCGATGAAGTAGGCGCAGCCTTTGATGGATATATTGAAGTGGCGCAGGATGGTTTGTACACCGTGTCTATTGATTCCGACGACGGGTCTCGTTTAACCATCGGCGATAACTTTGTGGTCGATAATGACGGACTGCACGGCATGGTGGAAGTGTCCGGGTCGATCGGATTGATGACCGGCAAGCACCGCATTCGGGTGGAGTTCTTCGAGAGCGGCGGCGGCGCAGGGCTTATTGCTCGTATCGAAGGCCCCGGCATACCTCGCCAGGCTATTCCAGCATCGGCGTGGTCGCATACTGTCGAGGACACAGGATGCAGCGAAGATGTGAACGGTGATGGGATTGTCGGAATTGATGACCTACTGGGCATCATTGCCTCGTGGGGACCGTGTGGCGCCTGCGATGCCGATGTTGATGGTTCGGGTGAGGTTGATGTCGATGACGTGCTTGCGGTACTGAGCCGCTGGGGGCAGAACTGCTAGTTGGCGACCTTCGCAAGTGCCTTCTTGGCAATCGATGCAATGACGGCAAGGACCACAATCATCGCAGCGATTCCGCCTGCAAAGACCCAGAACCCTGGGCCGTCGCTAATGAATTCTTGAAGATCTTTGGCACCACTTGCTGAAC
>JABJQE010000224.1 GCA_018663565.1 Phycisphaerae bacterium | reverse complement strand
TATATTATGATTTCTCCGTTCCCCATCAACAGTCTTCGCACCTTCGTGTCGAGATCCTCTGCTTTCTCACTTGCTTTCTACCTCGCCTTCTACGTTGTTTTCTACCTCGTCTTCTCACCGGCGTGTCCAGCTTATAATATCATATTCTTACAGGGGTGTCCAGCTTATCATCTTCTTACAGGGGTATCCAGATTCTCCTGTTTCTTGAAGTGGTCGATGAGCTTCCTCGTAATATCCAGATGCCCCTGAAACGCGGCGCCAACAACCGGGATGTCACCGAGTAACGGCACTTGCTGCCGGCTAATTTGGCTCTTTTCCTGGAAGAACCCGCCGAGCACAATCGTCTCGCCGTCTCGCACACGCACATTGGTCGTGATGTTATTCGTGGTCTTGTCCTGCACCGTGACCTGCTGGCCATTCAAACCATTCACCAAATGACTGCTTGCATCAGATAGGCTTGGGTTGAGTTCCATTCGAATCATGCCGTCCGGCGCAATGAATGGCCTGAAGACCAACTCAATACCAGTAGGAATGAATTCCTGGGTTTGCGTCGTAGATGTCTCAGTTTGCGTCGTCGTCAAATACCCGACATCACGGCCCACGTGGATTCTTGCGCGTTGACGATTTAGACACAACACCTTTGGACGAGCGAGCACGCTCGTATCAGTTACGTCGTCGAGCACACTCAAAAAGATTGAGAATGGATCTTTGATAATGCCCAGGCTAAACGTGCTGTTGGCCGGGTTACCCCCGTTGTGACCAGAACCAGCAATGGCATTATTCGTGGGTGTCTGCCCTGCATACAAGTTGTCAACGGCGCTCAGTGGGCTCACCGGTTCGAGTAGACCACCGCCAGGTAAGAGGTCTGTGAAATTCATACTTGTCACAAAGGAGAAGTCGACCCCAAACGCATTTTGCTCTTTCACCGTCGCGAGCAAGATGGCAGTCTCGACCTGCACCTGAGTTGGCGGAACATCGAGTTCTTTGATCATCTCGGCGATCGCCTCGAGTTGTTCGTCATAGTCATTGATGACAAGACGAGCAGAAAATGCCCAGCCGTCAGCGCCAGCGTCTTCGGCGGAAGCAGTAATGCCAGCCTCGACGTCTCCAAGTGCGATAACGGTGCCCACTTCACTCAGCATGGGCGTCACGATCTCTTTGCCATTGGCTGCCGAGAGGTAATACAGTTCATAGACCCGCGATTGCTGCCGACGCCGCGCTTTGAGCACGGTCTCGACATGATCCTTCGGATGCACATAGATGAAGTTGCCCTCATCGATTGAGGCGCAGCCAGCGACTTCCAAAACGGCCGTCAGGGCCTCATCGAAGGTCACGTCGTACAGATTCACGCTGACAGTCGCGGTTACGTCCCGGCCGGCGAGAATATTGCGATGCGATACTTCCGAAAGCATCTCGAGAATCTGGGTGAGTTCAATATCTCGGGCGTTGAGGTTGAAAGTGCCGTAATCGGTCGCTTCAACATCGCCTTCCCCATCCACAACAGGTGCTGGGGAGGTAGAAGTTGCCTCGTTCGTTTGTACTGGAGCTTGAGGAGTTGGATTATCAGACGATTCCGTACTTGGCGAATCGGCGATAACTGGCCCACCTAACAGCAATATGGTCAATAGCAAATTACGCATCGACGTTCGATATCGGTCCATTCGTACTCATGCCTTCGCTCTACGTCCTTATCGGTCCCTATGACCTACTCCATCCGAAGCACGTATCGGTCGTCTCCGCGGCTCAGTACGACGGTTCTTTGGTTGATTTCAACAAGCTCGAATGGAATGCCCGCAGAACCGGACACCCTGTCGCCGCGGCGACGGGTGATGCCATCAATCACGGCTAGCGTTGGTGGCATGGATGCATCAAGACTCATGCTGGCAATAGCTGCCCGTGGATCTGGGGCAGCCCCCACGCCCTGGCTTGTGGTTGGCGTATCAATTTGCTCCACTGCAGCAGGAAAGAACCCGGCATCAATTGAGAATGGATCACGACTTGGCCGATCTGGCAACACCACGGCGATAGGCGGTCGCTCATCCGTCTTCGATTGAGCGTTTGAGAGTTCAACCTGTACTTCTGGCTCGGCCAATGCTGTCCGCGGGATTCTCTTGACGACGATGAGCCTCGTCCAGAACAACAAGGCCACAGCAGAGAGCACACACAGCACTGCAAACCGCTTGCGATCAGCAGTGAGGCGAACTCCAAATCGTCGAATAAACAGCATGTATGGGGTCATGGCATTGAGTCTCCATCGGCTGGCGGCGCATACACAACGTCGAGCGTCAGTGAAGCTCGAAGCGGTTGGGCGCCATCGATCGGATGTTTTTGGTCAACAAGCGACATCTCTAAGCCAGAGACTCTGACAAGTCGCGAGAGGCCCTCTGCTCGTTCGAGAACTGACCACACACTTGAGAAGTCCGCATCAAGTTCAACGCGAAGGGGCAATACTTGAAATCGACCGGCCTCTTCGGCAGGACGATCCATGACAGTAAATGTTTGGTCACGCACCACATCGCCGTTCACTTCAAGCGAGAGCGCTTGCATCAAGCCAGCCACGTCGGCCGTGTATGGAATACTGCGACATTCGCGGTCCCGTTGTTCACGGGCCTGGGTCAACCGCTGCGTCTCTGCAGTCAATGACTCTTCTGCTTGCGCGATTTCGCCGACCTTACGTTCGAGCTCCACGATCTGCGCCTGCCGTGTTTCGGCAAGCTGCCAATCTGGCCACGCGGACTGCCAGGCCAACAACACAGCTCCGCCTAGCGTTCCAAGAATTGCAAATCGTTCACCTGTTGACATACTCATTGGCCAATCTCCTCAGCCCGTGCCATCGCTTTGTCGTGCTGCACATCCTCGGGGCGGCGGACGGTAAAGGTTCGATCAAGATCGATAGCGAAGAGAATGCTGAATCCCCGAGCAGCGCGGCCACGCACAGTGCGTGAACGGCTTGCTTCAAGGCGAACTTCCTCGAATGCAGTCTGCCCCGTCATACGACGGGCCACCGTCGCAACGTCCTCGTCAGTCGCGGCATAGCCCTCGATGGAACCGAGCAACCGGCGTTGCCCCGCTTCGACATTGCCCACACGGCGTCCATTGTCATATTCCATTGACAGCGACTCGAGCGTTGTTCCTGCAGGCAGGGCTTCCACAATGCCAGCAAGCAATGATGACACCGGCATCGGCATCGCCACTTTTCGATAGTCGGCCACGGCTGTTTCAATATCACGAGCAGCCTTCGCGCACGTAATCGCCTGCGACTCCAATTCGAGTGACTGCCGAGCCATCGCTTCAAGACGCACCAAATCGCTACCAGTTTGCTCAGCCCGAATGCTCGCCCATGTAGTCGCGCCTGCAGCAAGAAGTGCTACAGATAGGCAAAAACCAATGGTTCGACGGATACGCTGACCCGCTTCAGCGCGAGCGCGAATGTCTGCTGGCATCAGATCAATACGCTGCATACTCATGCCGCTCGCCTCCCCGATTTTCGTTCTCCAGCAACACCACGCAGGCTCAAGCCCGTAGCGGCAGCCCACGCTTGGGGTGGACCACAAAGACCTGGCATTGCCTTGGCAAGCCCGGTTTGCAAGTCTGCCATGCATGCTGATTCATCATCAAGTTGCACCGGCAGGCGGCAAGCAGAGTTCAACATTTCCGCAAGCCCCGGTTCCGTTGCATGCGCACCTGAAGCCACCAAGTGATCTGGCCGATCGCCACGAACCGACACGCTGAAGTGCCGAAGGCACAGCATCGATTCACGGCCAAGTTCAGCAAGTACTGGGCGGGTCGCCTCGGACACTGCGCCGTCAGTCGACTCTGCGAGTGTGCCAACAGTGTTCATTCGAGCCTGTCGAAGTTCTGCAGCCGCCAGTGAATCAATATCTAATCGCTCAGCGACACGCTGATCAAGATGGCGACCACCAATCGGCACTGGCTTACAAAAAACAATCTGCCGACCTTTCAAGATCAACAACATCGAGCCGGAATAGCCCACGTCAAGCACGGCGCGAGCGCGGCTTGCATCAACATCTCGGCGGAACCTGCGGCTATAGAGTCGGGCAACACCGCCAAAGTCTGTATCAACTGCAACTGGGCGAAGCCCGGCTGCGAGGACTGCTTCAAGCCGGGGCTGCATGTGTCCGCGATCGGCCGCAATGATGAATACTTCCTTGGAAGCCTCACTGCTCACACGCATCCAGTCGCACTCAAGAGATTCTCTCGAGACGCCAAATCGTTCAGCCGCTTCCCAGGCAACCGCCTCGTCAAGTTCAGAATCGGACATTTCTGGCATCTTGGCAACTTGGGTCCACACCTCGCTCCGTGGCATGCTGACCACGCAACGGCGACCAGTAAACCCTCCCGTTACAAATGCCGCTCGAATCGATTCAGCAAGCGACCCAGGAGCAGCGTCTTGACCCTGCAATGGAATCCAGGCTGCGCCGGTCACGCCAATGTGGCCACGATGATCGCTCACTTGCACCATGCGAACGCCGTCGTCCTCGAAGGCAATGCCGACGTGGCCTGTTGTCGATCGGAATCGTTGTGAAAGAAAGTTCACGAGTCACCTCATTATTCGACACGCGCGACGGCCACTCGACCGGTCACGGGCGCGACATTCACTTGCCATGTATCCATACCATCAGAAAGCTGAACCGACGCCGCTCCAGCACCAAGGCCCGGCGCAGCGACTGTGCCGCCAAGACGGTCGAACGTGAGATCACGCCCACCCTCAGCGGTCGTCACATCAACGATTTGCACGGTTTGAAACCGCGTGTCATCGACAAAGTTCACGATAAAGTCACCGCCACCCCGCCTCGTACGCCATGGATCGTCTGCGTAGATTGCCGTTGCTTCATTGAAAGCGGTATTGAAACTCGCATCATCCACAGTGACTAGGCACCAACCTCGGCCGTCGTCATAGAAATGCAGTCGGCGAAAGCCCTGGCCTGCCACGGCGTCACACTGTGCCCACGAAATGTCCGCGACGAGTTGACGCGCAGCGGCCTGGATCTCGGTGTCACCGCGATCCCTCAGATGTGGGATCAATAGCGTCGCAGCGATTCCAAGAATCGTCAGCACAATGACCATTTCACCAAGCGTGTAGGCGGAGCGGACCGAATTGGACAGCCGATTGATCACGATGCTGGCATCCCCTTGACTGTGACGGACACACTGCCACCACGCAAATCACCACGCAGGCCCTTGACCTCGCTATTGAGCGATTTCAAGAGTTTGATGACCTCTTTACGCTGCTCAAAGGCCAATGCGCTAGTCGAGCCGACACCACGCGGAGGCGTCTTTCCGACGCCCTGCGCCATGGCAGCCGTATCGCCGAGTGGCGGATCAGCGGCCACTCGGCTCCACAAATCTGCGGTCAGCAGAGCTGCGGTAACGGTGAGCATCAAAGAGAGGTAGGTATCACGTTTCATAAGCTTCATAGGTGGGTGCCTCCTTGCGTTCCCAAGTTGGCATCGGTTCGGCGTATGGGGGGTCTAGAGCCGAACCGCCCGACCCAATGAAGATCCGTACACCGGACGATTCATTTCGGCCACACAACCCCGTTTTTGTGATCCCATCGGACTTTGTCCGATTATTCATTTTGGTGATCCGAGTCGTCAATGATTGAATGAGTTCAATGATTGAACGCCCACCCATATTTATGGGACGTAACCATTGCCCGGCGGAATGGCTGATACGGCGACTATCTCCAGCATTGCAGCGCAAAAAGTGAGCTGGGCATCGGTCCCCTCCGACCGATGCCCAGCACTTCAACCGTATTGACTGAGGGCTCCCTGAGCACTCAGTTATGGGAGATCACCAAG
>JABJQE010000223.1 GCA_018663565.1 Phycisphaerae bacterium | reverse complement strand
CTCAATAGCCACATCAGGGTTGTTGCGCCAAAGCCTGCAGCAAGAATTCGGCATCCACTCCAGCGGCTACCGCCATCACTCTGCGAACACTGCGTTGTTGTCACCTGTGTCATGCTTGAAGCTCCTCCATGTCGCAGTGCAATGCGGCGGAGGCGTATACTAGACACCTCGTACAGGATCGACCCGCCGCTCAGGTTCACCATATGGCTGACACCACGACCACCACCATCAACGCTCAATCAGGTGAAGCTAAAGGGCTCTTTAGCCTGTACGCCGACCTCATCAAACTGCGCCTGAGTGTGCTTGTTGTCATCTCGGCTGGCGTCGGATGCATCATGGCGAGCGGCCCACAAATCGATTGGCTTCTACTGCTCTGGACCGTAACTGGCACGCTCGCATGCGCAGCAGCGGCCAATGCCATCAACCAGGTCATCGAAGTTCGCCGCGACGCGTTGATGGATCGAACACGCAACCGCCCGCTCCCGAGCGGGCAACTGAGCCCGGCGCATGGCTGGGTCGTGGCCATGCTGCTCGCCTATGCAGGCGTGGCCTTGCTCGCGATGCTCGTAAACCTATTTGCAGCGGGCCTCGCCTTGCTCACCTTACTTCTGTACGTCGCCGCGTACACGCCACTCAAACCACGCACCACACTCAACACGCTTGTTGGAGCAGTCGTTGGTGCCATCCCGCCACTTATTGGCTGGGTGGCCGTACGTGATCAACTGGATATTGGCGGCTTGACACTTGCCGCAATCCTCTTCTTGTGGCAACTCCCACACTTTCTGTCGCTTGCGTGGATGTACCGCGATCAATATGAACTCGCGGGGTTTCGCATGTTGCCATCGGTGCGAGGTGGCGAACACGCTGTGTGCCAAGGCACACTTGTGTCATCCATGCTGCTTATTCCACTCACGTTGCTCGTAGTGTCCTTCCACCTCGCCGGCGTGATCTATGCGGCAGCGGCGGTATTGCTTGGCTGTTGGTTCGCCTGGAAATCGCTGTCGTTCTACCGACACCGCACCAACGAAACCGCACGAAACGCCTTCCTGTGTAGTTTGTTGTACTTGCCACTCTTATTCATCGCCATGGTGCTTGATCGGATTCCTCAAGCCACTGAAATCATGATCATTCTTGAGCCAACCTCGCCATGACCAATATGAAGAAATCAATTCGAGAGGGCGGCTGGGTCATCATCTTTGCCTCCATCATCTTTGTGGCACTCGTCACGTGGGCCCTTGCCCCAGCAGTACTCAAGATGACAACACGGCCGCCGGGCGATGGCATAACGCTTTCGTCGTATGAGTTCGACCTCTCCAACCTTCGCCTGCCGGAGTCGGCATCACTTGAGACCGCAATGCTTCATCGAGATATGGTCCCGGTACTCGATGATCCGCCAAGTCTGATGACCACATCCGAGATCCATGACATTGTCAACACGCGCGATCGGTATCTCGTTTCAGACGATGCTGTCATTGGCGTTGAAATCAATGGGGAATCGCGGGCCTATCCATTGTCCACGCTGCACGTGCATGAAATCATTCACGACGAACTCGGTGGCGTCCCCATTGCTGTCACTTGGCACTGGCCATCAGCATCGCCCCGTGTCTTTGACCGCCGAATCAACGGCAAGACACGATTGTTTGGCATCAGCGGACTCGTTGCCGGCGGAAACCAAACGCTCTACGTGCGGCGTGATAATGGAGAGATTGGCGGCGAGGCCTTGATCTCGCAATTGCTTGGCCGAACGATTACTGGGCAACCACTGACACTCAATCCATTGCCCTATCGCTTCACCGACTGGAATACGTGGGAAATTGCTCACGAAGACACCACGGTGGCCGGCCGCATTCCAAGCATGAAGAAGCGGTACAAGCACGGTGACCCATCGAGCTACTACCGGTCGACTCCGTTGCTCTTCGACACCCCAGTACCAAGCGATGGACTACCTGCCAAGGAACCCATGGTGCTGATCACAACCTACGATAATCAGGGTCTGTTGCTGAGCACAGAACTCATCGAACATGCAGATCTCGCTCCGCTTGGGCTCTCGAGAGCCGCCATGCCACCACGTATCGAAGTCGCCACACCACCACTAGGCCATGGTGTCCGGCACGGACTCTTCCACTCACTACACGCCCTTGGGCTCGATACCCCGAATCAGTAATCTTCGCAGCGTTCTGCCGTCCCTAGCACTGCCCTGCTACCGTGGTTGCTTCCACCTGAGGAGGCGATGATGCGATCACACATCCTGCTGATGTTGACTATCACCACAATAGTTTCGGCTCACCCAGACGATCACCCGTGGCGGCCAAATCGACTCCTTCCACGCGAAGATCCGTTTATGCGTCTCGACGACGCCGAACTTCCCTCGCCCAATCGTTTCCGCGCCGCAAGCGGCGCGCCTGGACCTGACTATTGGCAGCAGCAGGTGGACTATGACATTGACGTTCGCCTGAATGCTGACACCCATCAACTCGAAGGTAGCGAGTCAATTGTCTATCACAACAACAGCCCCGACAGGCTGCATTGGCTGTGGATTCAACTCGAGCAAAATCGATTCCGACCAGATGCGCGTGGGCAACTCGCTGAGACCTCGCCAAATCTTGACAATGGCATGTCGTTTGACGGCCTACGACGACACCTCGGGCGCAACGAATTTCAAGGCGGGTTCGACATACACCGCATCGCTGACGACCGGGGTACTGCCCTGCCCTACGTCATCGACGACACCATGATGCGCGTTGACCTGCCAAGCCCCCTCAATCCTGGCGATACATTTCGTTTTTCGATCGACTGGACCGGGCAAATAGTCCCAGACCACATCGCGGGAAGAAGTGGATATGAAACCTTCGATGATGGACGTACGCTCTATCAGATTGCCCAGTGGTTCCCCAGACTCGCAGCCTACACCGACTACGACGGATGGCAAACGCGGCCGTTTCTTGGGCGTGGCGAGTTTACGCTTGAGTTTGGCAACTACGACGTCAACATCACCGTTCCAGACACCTACCTCGTCGGCGCAACCGGACTACTGATGAATCCAAAGAAGGTGCTCACGGCAACGCAACGAACACGACTGTCGGATGCTCGTGATTCCAACACGCCAATCATGATCGTGACGCGCGATGAATCCGATACGCTCGTTGGCACCGCGACCAGCGGTGAGCAGACGTGGCAGTTTGAAGCCGAAAACGTGCGCGACTTCGCGTTCAGCACATCCCCTGCGTTTGCCTGGGACGCCATGGGCGTTGACATCCCCCACCGTGATGACCGCGCCATGGCGATGTCGATGTGGCCGCAGGAAGGCGATGGCCTATGGGACTTGTACTCAACCCACGCCGTTGCGCATGCGCTGGAGTCATACTCCGAGACAGCCATGCCATATCCATGGCCTGTGGCCTGGTCGGTCAACGGTGTCGTGGGCGGCGGCATGGAATACCCCATGATGACATTCAATGGGCCACGACCCGAAGAGGATGGCACGTGGACCGAGCGGGCCAAGTACGGACTCATTTCAGTCGTCATTCACGAGGTTGGGCACTTTTGGTTCCCGATGATTGTCAACAGCGACGAGCGGCAATGGACGTGGATGGACGAGGGTCTCAATTCGTACCACCAATTCCTTGCTGAGAGGAGCTGGGAGCAAGACTACGCCAAAAGCCGCGCCCTGCCACGGTCCATCACCAGTTATATGCGAGATGTAAACCGAAGCCGGCCAATCATGACAGCCAGCGAGGACCTCCTTCAGTTCGGCAATAACGCCTACGCGAAGCCCGCTACGGCGCTCAACATCTTGCGAGAAACGGTAGTTGGGCGAGAACTCTTTGACCACGCCATGCACGCCTACACAGACCGCTGGGCCTTCAAGCGCCCAGAACCCGCCGACTTCTTTCGAACGATTGAAGATGCGAGTGGTCGCGACCTTGATTGGTTTTGGCGCGGGTGGTTCTATGACACACGGCCCGTCGATGTGTCCATTACAGATGTGCAAACGTACCGCGTCAGCAACAGTAACCCAATCATCCAAAAGGTAGCGGACAAGGCGGACGAAGATCGCGACCAGCCAACGACCGTCACTGAACAACGTAACGCAAACCTTGGAAGTAGAACCACGCAACATCCGGAACTCGTCGACTTCTACAGCACGTTCGAAAAACACGACGTCACACCCGGCGATGTCCGAGCCTATGAGAAGTTGCTCGCGGAACTCGATGACGACGAGGCGGCCTTACTCGACACCAAGTCGCGATTCCACATCATTCGCTTCACGACCAACGGGGGCCTCGTCATGCCGCTTCCACTCAAGATTGTCTATGAAGATGGCTCGGAAGAACACATCACGATTCCAGCTGACCTGTGGCGACGTGATCATCGCAACGCAGCAAAGATGTTGATTCGAGACAAAGACATCGCACACGTCCTGCTTGACCCTAATGACGAACTCGCAGATGTGGATCGCTCTGACAACAGATACCCGCCCAAAATCGACGGGAGTCGCTTCACACTCAATCCAAGTCGAGATAGTTCAAACCCAATGCGTGACGCCCGGAACGAATCACTACGAGCCGAGACTGCCGACACGATGGCGGCATGGGGACGCGCCGCAGCAACACGAACCAAAGACTCTACGAATCAAATGGCCGATCTCTTTGCGGCTCCGCTCCCACAGGATGGCTGGGGCACGCCGATCACCGTCACCGTACTCGGTGGCGATACCGACTCGACTGTCATTGCTTGGCTCGGTAGCGCTGGCCCGGACACAACGCACGGCACACCTGATGATCTGTCCACGACGCTCTCAGACGACGGAACCATCGCCCCGCTCCTGACGGCCAATGAACGTCCTGAGTAAACCGACCTAGGCCGACTACAAAACAACAATCATGGTCAAGAGCAGCACAATCCACACGATGTCAAGAAAATGCCAATACACCGCTGTGTGACGAAGTAAGCCCTGACGCGAGGCCGTCCATGTTCGGAACACCGCGTACCAGGCAATCATTCCAAGTGGAATGAGACCGCCAAGCACATGCGCTACATGCATGGTCGTAAAGACCCAGAAGCCCATGATGCCAATTCGATGCTCCTGAGTGACCGTTTCGATTGCCGGCATCTGTTCGTACCAGTCAAGCCACGCCCAGGCCTGCATCCCAGTGAAGATCACAACCATGACAGCAGCCGTCGCGAGCGCAAGGCGGATGCCCGTGTCGGATCCTCTCCGTGATGCGGCCACGGCTTCAGCAAAGGCGACGCTCGTAGCTAACAAAGCCACGGTACTCACCCAAACTTGCCATGGAAGATGTGGCAGATCCTGAGGCCAAGCCTCATCGCCAATTCTCACAGCGAGTACGGCCAGTACAAGACCCCCGAACAACATGCCAAGCGCCATCAGGAGCAGTACGAGGCCGAGCGATCCAGCTTTGGCACGATCTTCGTCGTGCTTATACACGCCGCGAGCGCCTTCACCCGCCTGGACTGGAATGTCAGTGCGTGGCTGATCCATGATCGCCATCGCTTGCAGCTGACGCCTTCAACACATCAAGTTTCAGTTGAATCTGGGGCGAATTCCCAGGCAGCATTGTTGGCTGATACTGCTTGGTGTCGAGAAGAGCCAAGCCAATAAAGAGCCCCACAAAGAGAATCGACCCAACGAACACAAAGCCGACGAAAGAGCGATCCCACCGCAAGTGCATGAAGATCAATGCCACAATTACGCACTTCACAGTAGCCACGCCCATGGCGACGAGAATATTCATCTCGCCCATTCGAAGCATTTCAAAGTCAAGTTTGGCCACCCACACCGTGACGGCCGTCAAGACCAGCAAGGCTATGCAGGTAATGACGAGCAGTTTGATTGGGACAATATGCCCGACGGCGCCATGTTCTGTTTCGTGTGAAGACATCAATAGTGCTCCGTCAGATCAGGTAGAACAACGGGAAGAGGAAGATCCAAATGACATCGACGATATGCCAGTACAGGCCGCCAAGATCAATAGGTGTGTAATACTCACGGCTGAATCGTTGCCGCAAGGTCATAATGAGTAACCAAGTGATGACAACAGCCCCACCAATTACGTGAATGCCATGCAGGCCGGTCATGAGAAAGTAGATCGTAAAGAACTTTTGGGCATTGACCGGTCGATTGGGGTCCTGAAGCGGATGAGGCAACGCGACCGGCTCGCCAGTAGTGTGATCTTCCGCGTACGCAAGCTCCGGGCCAAGATCCTCTAGATTTCCAAGCACACTTGGAGGCAAGAACACCGAAAACTCCACCTTGTCCATAGTGGTCTGATCACTCGTGAGCCCATCTGGACCCATTCCTGCAATCGGCTTGTTCCATACCTGAGCCTCTGCTGGCCCAACTGGAAGTTCGGCGCGGGTCTGCATCTCTGCAGCCATTTCCTGCGAACCAGCTTCATCTGTTGCAAGCGTTGCGGCCTGATTCGCGACGGCCGTTTCTTCAAGCGGCAACCACAATTCAGATGCGTGGGGCGCTTCGTAGAAGCCCATGCCTGGGAAGAAGCCCTCATGGAACTTGTGGCTGTACTCGACATACTTGATGGCCATGAAGCCACCGGCGCCCATGAGCGTCAACAACAGGCACAATACGACGCTCTTCATCTTCCCGCGAGCGGCAAATGTGACCGCCATGGCCATCGTAAGACTGCTGGTCAGCAAGACGCCTGTATTGATTGCCCCCCACTCGGTACTGAGGAACTGGCTGCCGTATTTAAAGATCTCGGGATGGTTGGCCCGCCAGACAGCATAGGCGCAGAACAGACCTCCGAACAACAAGATTTCGGTGGCCAAGAACAGCCACATGCCCAGCTTGCCGGCCTCGAACTGTTGCACTGGGTTCTTCCAGTGATGTCCGAGGAAATCCGGGTGCTCGTGATCCTCAACCTCTTCAGAATGGACGTGCAGTTGACTCACGTTCAATCACTCCCTTGACGACTCGCCGTTCAGGCGGACGCCGTGTGCTCCGTCTCGTGGCTGGGATGCTCAACATCCTCGCGCCATACATAGCCATGTGTCGCTTCGTCCCAACGCAGGACAGAGAAGTCGTAACAGTCGCCAACGGCGGGCTGCTCGGAGAAATTGTCAAATGGTGGCGGCGATGTGCACTGCCACTCCAAGCTTCGTCCGCCCCAAGGATTGGATGCGGCCTTTCGGCCCTTGAATATCGACACAATGAAGTAACCCGCCATCGTAAAGAAGGCGATTGCCATCATGTAAGACCCGATAGTCGAAACGATGTGATACGTCTGAAATCCCGCGTCTGCTGGATATGTGGCATACCGGCGGGGCATCCCATGAGATCCAAGCATGAACTGCGTGAAGAAGGTCGTGTTGTACCCAATAAAGAAGAGCACAAAGGCAAACCGACCTGCGTTCTCATTGAACATTCTGCCAGAAATCTTTGGCCACCAATGGTGAAGACCGGCAATGAACCCAATGAGGGCTGATCCCATCATGGTGTAATGGAAGTGAGCCACAATGAAGTACGTATCGTGCAAATGCACGTCAACCGAAATCACACCGAGGTACAGGCCAGTCAATCCGCCGATCATAAACAAGGCAATAAAGCTCATGCCATACAACATGCTTGTATTCCAACTGATCGAGCCCTTGTACATCGTGGCAAGCCAGTTGAATACCTTGACAGCAGACGGAATTGCCACGCTGAAGGTAATGAACGAGAAGATCACGCTCATCAACGGCGACTGGCCGGATGTGAACATGTGGTGCCCCCACACCAAGAACGAGAATATTGCAATCGCAATCGAACTCCACGCGATGAAGGAGTACCCGAATATGTGACGATGGCTATGCACCGCGATTACTTCGCTGATCACGCCCATTGCAGGCAGAATCATGATGTACACAGCAGGGTGGCTATAGAACCAGAAGAAATGCTGGTACAGCACCGGATCGCCACCGAGTGCAGGGTTGAAAATGCCAATACCAAAGGCACGCTCGACAGCAAGCAGAGCGAGCGTAATGCCGAGTACTGGTGTCGCGAGCACCTGAATGACCGCCGTCGCGTATATCGACCACAAGAACAATGGCATTCGGAACCATGTCATGCCATCGGGACGAAGTCGATGAATGGTCACGATGAAGTTCATGCCAGTGAAGATGGACGCAAACCCAAGTAGGAATGCGCCCGTCACGGCCGGGATAACGCCACCCATCGCAGAATCTTGATCGATGCTGTAAGGCGTATAGAACGTCCAACCAGTGTCAAGTCCGGCGAAGATCGACATAACCAAGAAGATGGCACCAACGATCCAGAGCCAATACGAGAAGAGGTTCAGCCGCGGGAAGGCGACATCCTTAGCCCCAAGCATGATGGGCAAGATAAAATTGCCAAGCGCCGCGGGAATACCGGGAATAATGACCAAGAAGACCATCACGCCACCGTGAATGGTGAAGGCCTGATTAAACTCATCCTGACTCATAATGAGTCCATCGGGCACAAGCAACTGCGTCCGGACGAGCAGTGCAAAGATGCCCCCCAGCAAGAAACTGGTCAGCACAGACACGAGATACATCACACCAATCCGCTTGTGATCAAGCGTCAGGATCCAAGAGCGGAAGCCTCGGGTGTGGTTCAGGTAGTTGTCGCCATCGAGACCAGGTGTCTCGAGTGGCCGATTATCAATGGTCGTCATCGCTTCATTCCTTCCACGGTCATTGGCCTGCGCCCGTGGAGATGTCGGCGCCGCTGAGGTCAGGGTTTTCAATCAAGTTGCCCTG
>JABJQE010000222.1 GCA_018663565.1 Phycisphaerae bacterium | reverse complement strand
GAGCAGTGCTCAGGCGGGGCTAGAACCGCCCTGTACTACTTTCAGCCACGAAAGCTGGAACACAACACACAACAACAAGATCCACCCATAGGTGGTGATGAGAGGCCCGCCGCGATCCACGACGATCACTCCGGCAGCCAGTAACCCAAGCGACCGGCCAGCGTTCCATGAAGCACGTTGCCCACGCCCCCTGGCCGGGCTCGTCGATTCATCGACGGGCCCGGCTTTCTATATTGATATGACCTTGTGAGATACTTCACAACTCAAGAATGCGCCAAACCTTGTGAACTCTTGAACTATGTTGCCATTCTCAAGAATGTGCTGTGTAATGGTCGAAATCTGCAATGGTTCAGAGAACATATGACTCATATGAACGAAGGCCACACACTTGAAGGACTGAGACTGACCTGTGTCACGACCGCACACATCATCAACGAACGAACGAACGACTGACGCAGCGCCGAACCACACGGCCTCCACGGCGTTGCCACGGACAGACGCATTGATTCGCTCGCTTGATCGTATCCTCCGCCCAGAAGGCGAAGAGCCCTTTGTCATGACCTGCGGCGGCCTCTCCCGCCTTCGTGGCAAGACGGGCTAGACACCACAAACGTCTGCTCGATACCGTGGCAGTATGGCCACACCCCAACTCTCCATCAAACGACTTTCGCCCCTCGCTGTTGTCCCCGCCTATCAATCGCGTGGAGCTGCAGGGGTTGACCTCCATGCTGCCATCGAACGCCAGCGAATCATTGAACCAGGCCAGATTGCAATGATCCCCATCGGCATTGCCATTGCGCTCCCCCCAGGGCACGAGGGGCAAGTGAGGCCTCGATCTGGCCTCGGCAGCAAACATGGCATCACCCTCCCAAATGCACCAGGCACCATCGACGAGGATTATCGCGGCGAAGTCAGCGTGCCGCTGATTAATCACGGGAAAGAACCATTCACCGTCGAGCCCGGCATGCGTATCGCCCAATTGATTGTGGCGCCCGTAACGCACTGCGATATTGCCGAAGTAGACGAACTCGACGATACGCAACGGGGAGCCGGCGGATTCGGTTCAACGGGATAACCGGGGTCAGGCCCCGAGACCTAGGCCCACGCCCACAACACCCTCAAGCCCTGTCAGCCCAAGTGGCTCCCTCGCAAAGAACGGCTCGGCTGCCGCAACTCCGATACGGCTGCCGAAGTAATGACCTGCTGAGGCCACCCACTCGACAACGCGGCGATTCTTCTCAGGCAGTACGAACTGCGACTTGTAAGCCACAATTGAGTCGTGCTTTTGCTGCTCAAACCCCGTGATGTCCATCAAGAATGATGGCTGTGGAATGATTCGCAGGTGGGTGCAGTAGTAATGAAACACCCACCTCGGGTAGATCGGTTCGCCCGGCAAGTCAATCTTGGTCAGTTTGGCATCGAACCGAGCATCTTCCACAATACGAGTGACGGCCCGATGGTCCGGATGCGCATCTTCCCAATACGGCACAAACAAGATGTCGGCCTGATGTTCACGAATAATACCTGCGACAACATGCCGCGCTTCAATCGTGTGTTCGACAAATCGATTGCGAAGACCAATCTGCACACGCCGCACACCGAGAATTTCGGCCGCCGCGGCGGCCTCCTGAGCGCGAGTCTCCGGATCGCCGTGTGGTGTCGGCTCGCCGTCCGTCATGTCTACAAGTACAACGTCGTGACCTTGCTTGGACAATCGAGCGATTGTGCCGCCCATGCCAAGTTCTTGATCATCTGGATGTGGTCCGAAGACGAGAATGCGTGCCATTGTGTTAGCCATATTACTCAGTATGCTCACTCGAACGCCAATCAGTGCCAACGTAGGAATGTACGAACTCCAACTGCTGCTGCCACGCCTCCCAATCTCCACGAGCAGCCAAGTGCCGGACCGACTCCATCGCAGCGAGCAGTTGGCCCCCCTTCGCTGGTTTCCACAGCAACCGATCCAGTGGATCCTTGGGCCACCCAATCACCTCAAGTGCCTGATATACACGGGGCGCCGGCGCGTCTCTGTCAGCAATGATGGCGAGTTGGGCATGCATCGCATCGTCATCTTCGTTGGCTTCCACCCGCCGTGCTGCCTCCATCAATTGCGTCTTGGTCTCGTTGTCATCTGAGTCCCACACCTCTGAACCGCTGCATCGAGCAAGTACGCCACGTTGCGTAGAGACCTGCCGAATGTGGGAGAGCACTGCGTGGGCCGCCGGGTTCAGCCGCGGATCACCACAGCCAGCGAGCCACTCTGCCTGCTGTTCGAGTCTCTTCAGCATCTCTGCAATCCGTTTATCCAAGATCCGAACCGCCGATCGAAGATGCTGTGTTCCGCTCCGCACAGGGATTGCCATTGACGCCGAAGCCATTCGGATCACGGCGAACAACTCCAGAAGCGGAAGCGAGTCTCCTCCCGCGTCTCGCATCATTCTCAGCGCATGCCGGACACTTCGCCGCACATCAGGTTGCGCCCCAGCACACAACAAGAGATCGAGCGTCTCCTCACTCAAACGATCCAACTGTGATGGTCCATGCAGGCGAATTGCCTCGACAATCTCGCTTCCGCCCAGAAGTGGCGACTCGGTTGAAGTGAGTTCCATCGAGCAAATCGCCGATGAGACTGCCTGCCCATCAGCATCGTCAATCCACGCATCGATCACGCCAAGATGTCGATGCCACCATGCTACCCGCGACGCTCTAGTTCCCGGACATTCTGCAATAGCGCGAGATCTCAAATGCTGCAGCATCGCAATACGAACTCTAGCTTTCAAACTTGCGGTGGAGTCTTCGCCATCCGCTCGCTGCTTTAGTCGCTTGATGTCCCGATCAAGTAGCGATTCCAATTCAAGCCGCCACCACTTCGCTTCGGGAGGCATGTCCCGATCACCCGCGAGCTGTTGGCTGTGAATTCGATGCACAAGCCGACCGTACCACGACTCACTCGAGCACGTCTTGTTCAGTTGCTTTCGATCGTTTGGCCACCAATTGCTTCTGACGGCCGCAGCCCGGCGGACCGTATTCAATCCAGTTCAGCATCAAGCCCTCTGGCGGCATGGTGACGCCCGCGGCAGATCGCTCTGCCGCCTCAATCACTGCAGGCATGGAATCGGCACATCGTCGACCTGCCCCTACTTCCACAAGCGTGCCCACCAGTATCCGCACCATATTCCAAAGAAACCCTTCGCCTCGCACCGTGATGATGGCGACCTGAGGTTCGGGAAAGACAACCTCGCACGCAGTGATCGTTCGGACCGTCGATTCGCGCCCGTGGTTCAGACGTGTGAAACTGGCAAAGTCGTGCCGGCCTGCGAGCGATGCCGCAGCTCGATTCATCACATCGCAATCAAGATCCCACGGCACCCACGCAAGATGATGGCGATCAAACAACGGACGCTGGTGCGCTTCTCGGCGGCCAAATGCCACGCTGTACGCGTATTCCTTGCCCACGACATCGCCAATGACATTGAACGCATCAGGCACAACTTCTGCAGCAACTACTCGAATGTCTTCGGGCAAACGGGATGAAATTGCAGGCGCAAAGCGATCCACGTCCATTGCACACGTCGTGTCAAAGGCGGCCACTTGACCAATCGCGTGCACGCCAGAATCCGTTCGTGATGCGCCATGCACAGAGACTTCCTCTCGCACGACAGCACGAACCGCCTGTTCGAGCACACCCTGGGCCGTACGAAGTGGATCCTCGTTTGGCGGATGCTGCTTTTGCCAACCAAAAAAACTGGTCCCGTCGTACGCAACAGTCAGTTTGATACGTCGCGATGACATGCCAAGTACAGGTCAGTGACCGAACAGATTCCCGGGCGAGAACATCTTCTCTGCCTTGAAGAACGCCAGCGCGGAATCGACATCCGGGAAGATCTTAGTGGCTGTCTCGGTAATGAATGGTGATGGTGGCTTGGATGGCTTCCACACCACATACACCTCCTTGGTGTGTTCCCATGCATGTTGGAGTTCACGCTCTACGCCACTCGACAGCCCTGGGATACCACCAGGAAGTTCTGGCACAAGCGACACAATCATGTCGCTTTGGTCGATGAGTTTGAAGTCCCGCATGTAGATTTGACCATCCACATCACCCGCAATATCAAGCACTTCGCGCACTCGCACGCGAAGTTCATTGCCTTCACGACCACCGTATGCGTGGGGCGTGACATCAATCCAATCTTGCCCCAACTTGGCAGCTTCAATAGCTCGGTCAAGCAGGAGTTTCTCATCCACATCTGCCGGGTCAAATGAAATGAAGTGTTTGGCCAGTGCGTCACGAAATCGACCGATTTCTTCGAGCACGTCGGGCATGTCCATAACATGACTCATCGGGAAGGAGGGATACACACGCTTCATATCTGGTCGCGTCACGAGTCGCAGGCAGGTCTCAACCGTATCTTCCTGCCGACCGCGACTGAGAATGTAGAACTGATCTGCACAGCCCATTGCACTGGCGAGCAACTCGGTCGCCAAGATCTCTTCCTCACGCCACACCATGCAGTCCTTCAGGGTCGCATCAATGTCGTGCTCCGCGTGAAGACGATGATGCACCATCTCAATATTGTCGAGCAGGCAGATAAAGATATCTGCCTCAAGCTTTGCCATTTGATCGAAGTCAAAGGCGCTAAACAAACCGTGCCGCCAACGAAATGTTGCGTGCGTATTCACCATGAGGTCTGGACAGTCCTCTACTGGCGTCGTCTCGGAAATAATGTCTTTAAACGCGGCCCGCCGAAGTGATGCGAGTCGACTCAGTGGAAGATCGAGAATGCGACCCGAACGAACGTCGGGACCCTCGCGATACATCATGTTGCCCACATTGTAAAGTTCGATCCGCTTCCCATTCTGTCCGCCTAGTTCGCGAACAGCCTCAAGGTAGGGCTTCTTGTCAATACCTATTTGTCCGGTGATCACTGCTCTCATAGTGAG